>CACYNZ010000298.1 GCA_902775835.1 uncultured Eubacteriales bacterium
GCCCAGTATGCAGCATGCCACCCTGTGGAGATCCGCATTGTTCCTTCAAGCCCGGAAAAGATCACAGTGCCTGCCGGCGAACCAGTGTATGCACTGCTGACCTCTGACATGGTTCTCTCAAGGGACGGACTCTATACAGCCCGCGCGGAAGATGTCCGCCTGGCCATCGCCGAATCGCTCGGCCTTGATCCCGAAAAGGGCAGGGATGATCGCTGCCATTACCATACACTCGGCGGGTATCAGGCGACATGGAGGCTTCGGAAACCGCAGATCACTGCTGTCGCCGGTGGAAGCATGTATGCATTCCTGTCCGAGGGAAAGCCTCTGCCGAAGGAAATTACACTCGGCGAATATTCCCAGGAAGGACTTGGGCATGTCCGCATTCTCTCTGCATCGGAACTGCATACAGAAGCCCAAAAAACACAGGCTGACCGTGTTTCGGGGAAAGACCTCACTTCTGCCACAGGACTTCTGACAGCCCTCTATGTAAACTCTGCAGGGGATGCCCTTCGGAAGAGCGCTGACCGGATCTCTGCAGCATTCAGTCCGAAGTGGGCTTCCCAGGAATACCGGGGTTTGTTGAATCGTCTGCGTACAGAAAGCCAGGTCTGTCAGTCTCCGGAAGAATTTCTGCATCACATTGAGGCCATTACAGACAGAGACAGAAGGACAGAAGCAGCTGAACTGTTCAGGGCACTGTACGGCAGCGGCACGAACAGCGATGTGATCCGCTGTATGCTCAGCGAGGACGGTGAGCTTCTCGGACATATTGAATCAAGCCGTGAAGCCAGGAAGGCACTGCTTGCCCAGTGGCGAAAGCCGCTGATGTATCTGCTGCATTCCCTTTATTTCAGCAAGGCAGGTGATCCGGAATGATCCGAACCTTTTATCTTCTGCATCTGACGCAGCAGTCTCCTTTACGTATTTCCTCCGGCAACGGCGAACAGACCGACAATGACCTGGTGCGTGATGCCCGGGGCTTCCCCTATATTCCCGGTTCATCCCTGGCAGGTGTGCTGAGGAGCATGCTGCCTGAAAAAGAAGGAAACCTTCTTTTTGGCACACTGGAAGACGAAAAAGGCAGCTCCATACTTGTTTCAGACGCAGTTCTGCACTGTTCGGAACATGATTTCACCGTAAGTGTGCGGGACGGAGTAGGACTGGATGACAACGGAGTAGCCGAGGATACGAAAAAATACGATTTTGAGGTTCTCGAATGCAGCAGACCCTATCAGGCTGTGCTTGAAGTGGACGGGCACGAAGACGAGATGAGTCTTCTGCTGCGTGAAATTGCTGCAGAAGGCGGGCTTCGGCTGGGCGGCCGGACAACCCGCGGTTATGGGCACATGCTGGTGGAAATCCGCAGGCGGGAATTCCTGTTCCCGAAAGACCTGGAGGCCTGGCTGGACTGGAATCCTTTCGGTAACAATGCCTGGAATGAGTGCCTGCCTGTCCGGCCCGAGTCCGCAGTCTCTGTCAGCCGCATTGTCATTCAGGCGGATCTTTCCATGCAGGGAAGCTTTGCCATCCGAAGCTTTGCTGGGGACGGAGAACTCAACAGCACTTTTCTCACTGACAGAAACGGAAATCCTGTAATTCCCGGAACATCCTGGGCCGGTGTCTTCAGGCATCATATGCGCAGTCTGGCCAGGGAAATGAGACTCGACGACGAGCACCTGCGCCGTATTGATCTCTTTTTCGGAAAGCAGGATGAAAAAGAAGGTTTTGTGCGTTCACGGATTCTTTTCTCTGAAACCGTTCTTTCCGGAGGAATACCCTACAGACTTACCCGCGTAGGTGTAGACCGTTTCACTGCGGCACCGAGCAACGGCAAACTGTTCATGAATGAGTACTGTGAAGGTGGAACCGGCATCCTGACTCTGCAGATTCCAAGAAACGGCACGGAACCATGGCTTGAACAGCTTCTGGTATGCTGTCTCCTGGACCTGCATCACGGAATCCTTCACATTGGCGGAGAAGGCAGTGTAGGACGCGGACGTACATCAATCACCCGTATCACCGTTGACGGGATCGACTGCACTCAGCAACTGCAGCAGAATGCCCTGGAACTTCACAGTAAGGAGGTGGCTTCAGTATGATGCACCCATGGATTCTGAAAAGCGGCACATGCGACGAACACGCGCTGCAGAACCAGATAACCGAATATGTTCAGAAGCAGCCTGCCATGATGCTTGCCGGCTGTACAGACTGCTTCATATCCGGCGAAGCCTTCAGCGGTCAATGGCCTGAAATCGATTTTCCCCATCTGCTGGAGCTCCGTGTCTTCCGCGCCGACAACGAACTCTGGGCTCATCGAAGCTGCATCGGAATGCCGTTTTCCTTCCGCATTGCAGATGAAGCAACCCTGAAGGCCAACATTCAGAATGAATCCTCCACTTTTCTTTCCAGTCCTGAGCATTACCGTCTGGAGCGGATCCATCGTCTGGACATGGATGAGTCTGCCTCCTCAGGCGGACGGATCCACTCCCTCGGCGGCGGGTACTATTCTCTTTCCATCACGGATGAGAACACTGTGCGTGTTGTTGTATACCTGGAATACGACAAGAACGGCATTGCTCATTCCACAGACGTCCGTATGAAATGTTTTGAGCGGAAAGGATGGGATGAATAATGGGATATGGCAATTACGGTTCCAGACAGAGCGCTCCTTCCCCTGACAGTCCTTATGCTTTTGTTCCATTTGCCGGCAGTGCTCCGGAACGCTCGCCGATTGACAAAACATATGGAAATCCATCCGAACTGCTTACAGGCTGGCTCGATGTACATGGATATGTTAAGTCCCGCATGGCTCTCCCCTATTCCGTGACGGAAACACAGATGGGCAGTGAGCACAGAAAAATGAATTTCTTTCGTCTGCCGAACGGAGAACTCGCCATTCCCGGCAGCGAACTCCGCGGTCTCCTGAGAAGTGTGTATGAAACAGCCAGCAACAGCTGTGTTCCATTCCTTCTTGACGACAGCAAGCCAATCAGCATGCGGCTTCCCACCTCCGCAGCAATCAAGAATCGTGGTCTGCTTGTACTGGAAAACGGGCAGTGGCAGCTCTGGAGTACGTTTGACCGTTCAATCAGAGCAAGGTCTGATGAAAGAGATTCGTTCAGGAAGGGGATTTTCCGCGGATATTCCACAGGAGATCCCGTTTCCTTCATGCCCCTCGGCGATTATTCCGCCAGGCTGCTTGACAGATCCACAGGTGACGCCAGTGAAGGCTGGATTCAGTTCAGTTGTCCGGTTGTATGGCCAAAAAAAGAGAACAACTATTACCATGTCCACATTCTGCAGATGAAAGATCTGCTGCACACCTGGAAAGACGACGCCCCCTATACGGTGCTGGAGCAGATTCTTGACAAGGAAAACGACAGTGCCCGCAAAGCCCTGGACCAAGCCCCTTCAGACAATATACGCATTGAACTGCTGCGCAAACTGCGGGCCATCAAAAAGACAGGTCATGGAGTTTTGCCCGTATTCTATGTTGATGCAATAGATTCCCGTCATGAAATCCATTATTATCTTTCCCCGTCCTCAATAGGAAGAGTCGGCCAGGAACGCAAATGGACTGATATTCTCGGGAAATACTGCACCTGTTCCGACAGTGGGGCTGTCTGTCCTGCATGCCAGCTTTTCGGAATCATTAACGGAAATCTTCTGATCCGGAGCCGTCTGCGTGTTGGTGACGGTCATTTTGTCGGCAAACCGGAAACCCACACTGTTACTCTGCCAATCCTGGGTGGGCCTAAACCGACAGCATTTGAGTATTACATCCGTCAGCCCAAAGAAACAGCAACTTTCTGGAACTATGATTTCTATTCGACACGAAACAGAGATCAGAATGCCACATTCACATTCCGTGAGGATTTTTCACCACTGGGTCGGAAATACTACTGGCATAATGCATCTACCATCCCTGTTCCAGCCGAACCCGGAAAACTGAACATCACAACCGAATACATTGACAAAGGTGCAGAATTCACATTCCGTATTCACTTTGACCGCATCACCTCTCAGCAGCTACAGCAGCTCAAATGGATTATCAACTTCGGTGAAAACACTCCTGAATCATCTCTGCAGCACAAACTGGGCCATGCAAAGCCTTACGGATACGGAAGTGTGAAATTGACAATTGATGAAACGGTTATTCGCAGGCTTGTTCTGAAAGAGCATCTAATTGTGTATGAAACGGAAAAGCAGGAAGTACCTGAACAAGAGGTATGTCCTTTTCCTGCAAAATACAAAGCCACCCTCCGTAGTCTCCTGACCATATCCGACAGTACCACTGAACTTAAGTACAGGCCAAGTTATCCCCAGGCAACCGATAACAAAGGGAACATGGCAATCTATAACTGGTACTCAAACAATAGAAAAATAAATTCAGGCCATCAAGCACCTACAGTACTTCCCGATATTGAAGAAAATGCACGTTCAGTTCATGAAGTCAGATTTGAGGAATCTGCTCCTGTAACATCTGAAAACATCTTATTGGGTACAGTTTATCAGGTAAACAAAAGCATTCTTATTGCCAAAGTTGGCTTTATGCAATACAAAATCTCTTTGAAAGACTATAAGGGACCCATACCAAAACAAGGCACAAAAGTAAAAATTCGCGCAACCGGCATTACGGCTGAGCTACTGGAGTAATCAAGCAGAATTAATGTAATGTCCATGCCACGTATTTCATCACG
>CACYNZ010000299.1 GCA_902775835.1 uncultured Eubacteriales bacterium
CATGCCATGCGAGTTCTTCACAAAGCCCTGCGCGGCCATGGCCTGCATGACCCATTCTTCGTTATCCCAGGTCTTCTGCACAGTCGGGAGCTGGTTCTGGAAGAGGCCATAGTCGCCCTGGGTATAGAACAGGCGCTTCTTATCAAAGCCCGCCCTCTGGAACATGTGATCCACGTTGGTGGTGATTACAAAGTAATCTCTGTCAGCTACAAGCTGAAGAAGATTCTCATAGACGGGTTTCGGCGCTTTCGCGTATCGGTTGCAGTAGATATGCCTACTCCACCAGGCCCAATATGTCTCTTCATCCGGGAAGGAGTAGAAGCCGCCGGAATACATGTCCTTAATCCCGAAGCGATCCGCGAAATCCGAAAACCAGTACCGGAAGCGCTCGCCGCTGTAGACAAAGCCCGCCGAGGTAGATAATCCGGCTCCCGCACCGATCACAATAGCGTCTGCCGTCCTCAGTTCTTTCTTCAACCGTTCGATCTGCTCCGCGCGGGTACCGATGCCAAGGGATAAGCCATCCCGGAAGCTGCGCACCCCGTCCAGCCCTTGCTGAATCGTTTCCAGATAGCCATTCGGCCTGTTGCTGTTTCTGTTCATAACCTTTGTCATTTACCTCTTGATAACCGCTCTGACCGGGCAGACCTTCATACAGTTGCCGCAGTGCAGGCAATGCTCCTGAAGAATGTGAAATGGAATATTGCCAGTATTGATGCAGTTCTGCGGGCATACCGGCAGGCAGCTTCCACAGCCGATACAGGCGTCCGTGATGAAGAAGCCTTCCGTCTTCTCCCGAGCGCCGCCGAAGGTGAAGGAAGCCCGTTCAATGGGTCTTTTTGAGAGATCAAACCATTCGCCGGTTCCCTCGTGGATCTGAAAAACCGTCAGGGCCTGCATCGCCTTCTCCGTCGGATAGATCTGGTGCATGTAGGGGTTCTTCTCAAAAAGCGCAGGGATCCGCTCATAACCGAGTTCTCTGACTTTCCCGCGAACGGACATCGCGACGCTGGACATGGTGTCCTGCCCTTTGATCGCGGTCATGGCAAGAAACCCGCGCTTTTTCAGCCGGTCATAGAAGCCCTTTCCCTTTGCGGTCAGAAAGTAGAGACTGTTATCATCACTGTCCATCATATCGATGGCGGCGGTGACCGGAAGGCCTTCGTCATCCACCGTTGCCACGATGGTCGTGTGGATTTCGTTCACGATATACGCCAGATAATCTTTTGCTTCCATGTGCCGCTCCTTTGAAAAAGGCTCCGATGTCAACCGCACCGGAGCCTCCCTTGATCAGTTTTCCTTTGCCAGAAGATCGTGCATGCCTTCCCGCAGATCCGCGAGAGTATACTTTTTCATCTCGTCTTCCATCGCGGTCTGGATCACCTTCAGCTTGTCGTCCAGCAGTGCGTGGATGTTCCGGCCCACCGGGCACTTGGGGTTCGGCGCTTCATGAAAGTGGAACAGATCACCGTTTTCCACCGGCTCGATGGCCTGAAACACATCGTAGAAGCTGATCTCCTCCAGCGGCTTCTTCACCTCAATGCCGCCCGTGCCCCGGGCTACGGTGATCAGCCCGGCGCTTTTCAGCTGCGTCAGAATCCGGCGAATGATGACAGGGTTGGTATTGATGCTGCCCGCCAGGAAGTCGCTGGTGACCTTATACTCGTCCTTGAAGGTTTCGACACAGGCGAAGATATGCAGCGCGATGGTAAACCGGCTTGATATCTGCATGCGCTCACCTCCCTGCGTCTGCTGTCTTTATGCTGCAGACGCTTTCTTTCATGCCTATTATAGCCTTATTTGATGGGAGAAGCAACGGCTGTACCCTCGGCGGTTACAAAATTTCCGGTCTCAGCGTCCAGAGTCATGGGATCGGCATGGCCCACGATAGCGGCGGCATTCTCCGCATCATACCAGAAGATCACGTCAGTATCCGCAACGCTTACGCCGATCAGGGCAGCGGCGGGAGCGTCAAAGCGATAGCCTTCCGCGCCTTCCACCGCGCCGTCCCTGATGGCGGCGATTTCTTCGGCGGTATAAGGAGCGTATTCAGGATTGGTAGGATTTACGATACCTTCCAGCTCGTAGTACGCAGCGGTGTAATAAATGGTGCCCACGTTGCCGTTGTTCAGCGGCATCGCGCCATAGGCCCAGAGGGTGATAGGCGTGGCAACCGCTTCACCTTCAGCGGTAACGAACGCGCCGGTGGCAGCATCCAGGGTCAGCGGATCAGCATGGCCGACGATGGCAGCGGCATTCTCCGCATCATACCAGAAGATCACGTCAGAATCCGCAACACCCACACCGATCAGGGCAGCGGCAGGAGCATCGAAGCGGTAGCCTTCCGCGCCTTCCACCGCGCCATCATTGATGGCGGTGATCTCTTCGGCTGTGTAGGGAGCATACTCGGGATTGGTGGGATTCACAATACCTTCCAACTCATAGTAGGCAGCTGTGTAATAAATCGTTCCGACGTTCCCATTGTTCAGTGGCATTGCGCCGTAAGCCCAGTTCATATCAGTTTTCTCCTCAGCAACAGCAGTCATCGCGGTCAGCAGCATCATAGCGGCAAGCAGAATAGCAACAAACTTCTTCATTGTGGTTTCCTCCTTAGTCTTTTCGCAATCAGAACTTTCCGTTCTGGTTCTGCCAGGTTTCCTTCGCAGCAAGCGTCTCCATAATGTCCCAATGCTCCGCGATAAATCCGTTTTCCACACGGAACAGGTCATAGTAGGTGGTCGGTACACCGCCGAAAGTGCCTTCGCTGCAGGCAAGTGCGTAATCACCGTCGGCAAGCACCATGTGCGTCTTATCGTAAACCATGGAAATGCCCTGCTCTGCCATGGCCGCAAGCGCCGCGCCAAGGCCCGAGAGTCCGTCAGCGATGGAGATGTTATGTTGGATGTATCGATCGCCATCGTAATAGGAAGTCAGCTTATCCGGGTTTTCCCCGCGAAGCACGTCGCCGACAAATCCGGCAACGATACGGCGGGTCTCTTCCTTATCGACGTCCCGCTTTTCAAGCGTACCGTCGATCTGGGTGTGGCCGGAGGGATTGGGATCAGCTTTCGCAGCTAAATTATCCCAGTGCTCCGCGATCCTGCCGTCGGCGTCGAAGCGGAAGATATCAAAGGCCACCTGTTCACCGGCCCCAGCAAAGTTATAGACGGTCTGCAGGAACACCTTGTCGCCATCCTCGAAGGCGCGGATGTTCTGAACGGTGGTCTTCACAGGCGCAGAAGCCAGCCAGGCCACACTGCCGACAAAGGCGTCCCGGCCCGTGCCATAGGCGAGGTTGTGCTGGATATAGCCTTCCGCCAGCAGAGATGCCGCCTTTTCAGTGTCTCCGGTCGCGAAGGTGTTGATGAGGGCGAGAGCCTTTTCGATGTTTGTCATGGTGATTTCCTCCTGATCTTTCGTTCAGATGTAACCTCCGCAGTTTCATCTGGCAGGAGGATCATAGCGTATCCAAGATGTAATGTCAATAGTTACAACGAGAATTTTAAACTTTTTTCTTCAGCTACTGGCAAACAAAAAAGAGACCCTCAATCCGGCTCATATGAACCGGACTGCAGGCCTGCTGCTTTACAGTGTTCCAACCCGGGATGTCCGTTTGATGGCGTCTTCCTTTACATGCTCAATGCTCCAGGTCAATGCATCCAGCATCCGCTGCTGGTCATCTCTCAGCCAGCCTTCAATCTTGACGGAATCCAGTGGATGAACCGCCCAGAAATAGCAGTCCGGCAAATTCAGGTCAGCCAGGAACACTTTTTCTTCCATCAGGTTTTCTTTTTCCATCGCGGGCATGAAAACTCCTGATTTGATTTCCTCATCCAGCTTGGTGCCCACAAATGCTGACATGGTATTGATCAGGATTTAAGGGGCTTGATTTCGTTTTCCAATGCAGCGGATGCTCTTGCGCACTCAAGCCCTCGTCCCGCGCCAGCTGTGCCAAGCATCACCAGATCGCAGTGCCGGATGCCGATGGCATTCAGCCGCAGGCACTGACGTCTGGTTTCATCGGCAGAATATCCTTTGTTCAGCTTGTCCAGCACGTCGTTGAGCCCGCACTCTACGCCAATATATAGATTCTCTTCCTGCTGCCGCACGGCTCCAGGACTTTCAACCACTGGAAGCGTGCATACCAGGCGTACGAAAAGTACCGCCGCAGAATCAGACGTTTCTGCGGCGGTCCGTACTTTGGATATGTTATGTTTCAAGCTCCGACATTTTCCGATACTTTTCGTACCGTTCCTTGGCCAGGGCTGCGCCTTCGGCAAACAAGGCGCTGGCGTTGTCCGGAAAAGTGCGGCGCAGGGCACTGTAGCGGACCTCCCCGTCCAGGAAATCGGTATAGGGCAGCGTCGGCTCGCCGGAATCCAGGTGGAAATGGGGCACCGTGTCCGGGTTGTAGCGGTACAGAAACCAGTAGCCGGTGTCCACGGCTTTTTTCATTTCATCC
The DNA here is from genome assembly GCA_902775835.1 of uncultured Eubacteriales bacterium. Next base: position 4,463 of record CACYNZ010000299.1, read on the forward strand.
TGGACTTTATCCGTACCGCATTTCAAGCCATGCTCCTGACAGGGGGCATAGGCGATGATCACGCTGGGACCGTCGTAGGCCTGGGCTTCTGTCATGGCTTTCAGGAGCTGTGCGTTATCCGCCCCCATGGCCACCTGGGCAACGTAGACCGTTCCGTAGGACATCAGGATGCTTCCAAGATCCTTCTTGGGCTGCTTCTTGCCAGCGGCGGCGAACTGCGCCACCGCGCCGAC
>CACYNZ010000300.1 GCA_902775835.1 uncultured Eubacteriales bacterium
TGCAGATGCTGCGCAGCCGTCAGGGCGTGAACCCGCTGGATCAGGTGCAGCAGGTGATGAGCAGGGAGCGCCTGACAGGCATGCAGAAGGAAGCAGGGAACGTGAATGCAGGCGAACCCATTCTGGACTATATTACGCGCCTGACCATGGCGTCACGTTCTGTCCAGGGCGTGGATGTGGGCATCAGTCCCCGCGGAGCCCTGTTTCTGGACCGGATGGCCAAGGCCAGGGCCTATATGGAAGGCCGGGACTATGTTACCGGGCAGGACGTACAGGAAGTGTTTGCGGATGTCTGTGCGCACCGGATCCTCCTGACGCCCGAGGCGGAGGCATCGGGCACGCAGGTGCGCGATGTGCTCCGGAGACTTCTGCGTGAAGTGGAAAGCCCGGACCGGCATGCGGGCAGAATGAGGACTGACAGGGCATGAAGAAAACACGTGTGCTGTACCTGATCTGGCTGCTTGCGGCAATGTTTCTGTATTTCTTTGAAAACCAGAGCGCAACGCGGATGATGCTTGCCGCCTCCCTTGCAGTGCTTCTGCTTCCCTGCGCGCGCAGGGCAATGTGCCGGGAAAAAACTCAGATCCTGAGACAGAGACGGCCGGAGTGGAAAATGGATGGCCGGCAGGACGCCGGGGGAACCGGAGACATCCGTGAGTACCGGCCGGGAGACCCGGCCGGCAGGATTCACTGGAAGCTTTCCGCCAAGCGGGATGAGCTGCTGGTCAGAACCCCGGATATGGAGCCGGAGGAAGAAAAGCGTGAAGTGCTCCGGGAGCGGCGCCTGTCCCGGAAAGAAAAACGGTATTGCGGAACGGGCCTTTTGCTGTGCCTGCTTGTGCTGATTCCGGCATTGTTTCTCCTGGGGCTTCCGGGATTCCGTGGCGGAGTTCTGGCGGTCTTCAACCGGATATTTGCATCCAGCGAGGCTGCGAACCGGTATGTGTATGAAAGCTTTTCCGGGGCGGATGACCGGTTCCTTGCCGCAAGTGGCGCACTTATGATCTTCTGTGCACTGGATCTGTGCGCCATGGCGGTTGTCACAGGAAGCCGTGTGACTGCCCTTGGGCTTATGGCGGGCCTTGCCGGGGCCCAGGCCTATTTCGGTGTTCTGCTTCCCGGGAGCGTGAACCTGGTGCTGTGCGGCGCTCTGGTGCTGTTTCTGCTGCGCATTTCCCGGCCGCGGGACGTGCTCGCTGTCATGGCCGTGTTTCTGGCTGTCATATTCCTTGTTCTGACTTGTTTTCCGGGCGTGGACAGCGGCATGGAAGCCTTTTCAGAACACGTGCGGGATCTGCTGAGCCGCACAAGCGGCACATACAGCGCAGGTGTGCCGGAAAGCGCCGGGGAGGAGAACCGGGTGCGGCATGTGCATACGCGTTCCATGAGTCAGGGAGACGGAAGCGCTGATCCTGATCGGGAGTTCCGGCTGGTCAGCGTGGAGGAAGAACAGATTTCCATGCCGCACTGGGTCAATTATCTCCGGATTGTACTGCTGCTTCTTCTGACCGTACTGCTCATGATTCTTCCGTTTCTGCCGTTTCTTCTGCTCAACCGGAAGCGCAGAAGGGCCGTGGAAGCGCGGAGCGTGTTTCACTCTGAGGATATCGCGGACGCGGTGTGTGCCATCTTTCAGCATGTGATCCGGTGGCTGGATGCCATGGGCTATGGAAGCGGCAATATACTGTACCGGAAGTGGCCGGATGCACTGAAGGGGAGAATGCCGGATGCGTATGTCGCATCCTTTGCTGCCTGCTCAGAGGTGTTTGAGGAAGCAGCCTACAGTGATCATCCCATGGAGGAGCGGCAGCGGGAACAGATGCTTTCCCTGCTGGAGGAAACGGAAAAATGCATGAAGGCGGAAGCCGGATGGAAACAGCGGCTCCATCTCATGTTTGGAGAATGCCTATGGATCTGAGAAAAACGGGGAGACGGCTGATCCTGGTGCTGCTGCTTGCAGCTGTCTGTCTGGCCCTGTCAGGCTGCCGGACGCGGATCGCGCCGGAAGAGGCGGGCAGCAGGAACGCAGACGGGGAAAGCACTGTTTCCGGGAAATATACGCCAGTCTCAGAAGAAAACCGGCAGACAGAGGAAGCGGCCGACGCACAGGACACGGACGGAGCAGCGTCTGAGAAAACCGTGGAGGATCCGGAATCGGACCGCAGGGAGTTTGACGAGACAGCGCCGGTGGAGATCGCGGCGGGACTGGACCGACTGCTCCATGCAGAGGGCGAAGGAAACGGAACCCCAGGCGCAGCGGACGAGGGCGGAGCGCATGTGTCGCGTGTGCAGGAGGAAGCAGAGGAAACGGCCACCCAGACGGTACCCGCGGAGAATGCGGACCAGATGGGCGTGGACGATGAGGCCGAGGCTGCAGATTCTTCCATGACCTATTTTACCGTGCTGATCCAGGACAGGATGCGCAGCCTGTTTGAGTGCCAGCGCGCGAATGTATACTGGGAAACGGATGAGCCGTACCGGACCATATACAAAACGTCCCCGGAGCATGCTCTGATTCTGGCAGCGGGAGCCTATGATGTCTCGGCGAGGCTCCTGGAAGAAAACCTGACTGTGGATGACGGCTGGGTGGCCCGGAAACAGCCGGATGTGATCGTGAAAGTTGTGGGATCGGATATCCTTGGCAGACATGCTGCCGGTACTGGAGCGGCGAAGCGGACCTATGAAGCGCTCCTCAGGCGGGAAGGATGGGCAGGCATTCCTGCAGTCCTTAAGAAGCGTGTGCTTCTCCTTTCCAGGGAAATGCTGGAGGCTCCATACATGCAGGTGGCCGCCATGCTTGCCCTGGACAAGATATTCCGGCCGGACCTGTTCGAGGACGTGGACCTGGATGAGGCCATCCGGATGCTGACGGAGGAGGCGACCGGTACGGTTCCGACCGGTGTCATGTACTATCCGCCCCTTCCGTGAGTCAATGCTGAGCGCGGCAGGAGACATCTTTATAAAAAGGAGAAATGCGATCAACATGCAGAAACGCAATCTGACAGGCATGCAGGTACAGCGGCTGGCGTATGCAGCCCTGTATCTGGCGCTTGCCTTTGTTCTTCCCTTTGTCACAGGACAGATCCCGGAGATCGGCTCCATGCTCTGCCCCATGCATCTCCCGGTGCTGCTGTGCGGTTTCATGTGCGGGGGATTCTGGGGACTGGTGGTGGGATTCATTGCCCCGCTTCTGCGGTCCGTGCTTTTTGGCATGCCGGCCATGTTTCCGGCCGCTGTTGCCATGGCCTTTGAGCTGGCCGTATACGGTGCCATGGCCGGATGGCTCCGACAGGCGCTGCCGCGGACACGGGCCATGACCTATGTGGTGCTGATCCTTTCCATGGCGGCGGGCCGTGTGATCTGGGGAACGGTGCGCCTTTTGCTTGCTGGACTGAGCGGAAACAGCTTTACCTGGACCTTGTTTCTGGCAGGCGCCTTTACGAATGCCATTCCCGGGATCATTCTGCAGCTGGTGCTGATTCCGGTCCTGGTTATCGCCATGGAACGGGCAGGGCTTTCCCTGAACCGGGAGAAGGCTGCGGCAGGCAGGGCCTGATCAAAGCGTAAAGAAGGCGTGCGGTGAATGAGGCATGCCGGAAAATGAATTCTGCAGGAGGTGTCTGTGTTCAGGCGCTTCCTTTTTTGCGCATGAATCTGTATTCTGTCGGCTGATTTGTCGCCTGCGGGGCGACCTGCGGACGGGAAGACGTGCTAGAATACAGCCATCCCAGAGAAAAAGGAGGCATATGGGATGTATGGAGCGATTCTTGGAGACATGATCGGGTCTCCCTATGAGTTTGACAGAGGACAGAAGACCAAGGATTTCCCGTTTTTCATGGCGGAAAGTGCGTATACGGATGATTCGGTGATGACCATAGCCGTTGCCGAGGCGCTGATGGACAGCGGCAGTCAGCCGGAGGAAAAGGTCAAGGAAAACCTTGTCCGGTCCATGCGCAGCTGGGGACGCAGATATATGTATGCAGGCTACGGGGTCAGGTTCTACGCGTGGCTGAACTCGGAACACCCCGTGCCCTACGGAAGCTATGGCAATGGTTCCGCCATGCGCGTTTCTTCTGCCGGCTGGCTGTATGACACGCTGGAATATACACGCACCGTGGCAAGATGGACCGCGGAAGTCACGCACAACCATCCGGAAGGCATCCGCGGTGCGGAAGCCGCCGCCAGCGCGATCTTTATGGCGCGCACAGGCAGCAGCCGGGAAGAAATCCGGGAAATGGTCATTCGGGATTATGGATATGACCTCTCCAGAACCTGCGATCAGATCCGGCCGGGCTACCACCATGTGGAAACCTGTCAGAAGACAGTGCCGGAAGCGATTACGGCGTTTCTGGAAGGCAGGGATTTTGAGGACGTGATCCGGACCGCGGTCTCGCTTGGCGGGGACTGTGATACGCTTACCTGCATTGCAGGCGGGATTGCCGAGGCATACTACGGTGTGCCGGATGCACTGAAGCAGGAATGCCGCGCCAGACTGGCGGAGGACATGCTGGATGTGCTGGACCGGTTTGATCAGGTGCGGAAGGCACGTACCCGGTAAGCGATGAAGGGGGAGAAGCCTATGAGAACCATACGGGTGACGGGAAAAGGCATGCTCCGGGTGAAGCCGGACCTGATGCGGATTACACTTTCCCTGGAAGGCACAAACATGGAATACGGAAAGGCCCTTGA
>CACYNZ010000301.1 GCA_902775835.1 uncultured Eubacteriales bacterium
GCTGCTCGCCGTCTTCGAGATCACGGCCGTCACCCTGTGGCTGACCAAGGACAACCTGTTCTATCTTTTCAACGTCAGCTACATCGGCTGCTCGATAGCGCTGTCCATGTTTCTGTTTATCCGCAGACAGCGGCACGCCAGGCGTGTGGCCCAGCTGCTTGTGGGATCCTATATGCTGGTCTATCTCGGGCTGATCAGCCGCGAGAACATGCAGATCGAAGGCTTCTGGTATTATCTGTTCACCGGCGTTTTCGAGGCGGCCACGATCCACTACGCGGTGGCGAAGATTTTCGGGCCCTTGATCTTCGGACGCGGCTGGTGCGGCTATGCATGCTGGACAGCCATGGTTCTGGATTTTCTGCCCTACAAAACCCCTTCACAGCCGAGGAAAAGGATTGGATGGATCCGGTATGTCACCTTTGCCCTGTCCCTGGCGTTCGTGGCCGGTCTGTTCCTGGCACACGCTCAGAACATGGAGCATATCATGTTCCAGGCGTTCATCATCGGGAATGTCATATATTATGCCGTCGGCATCATTCTGGCCTTTGCGCTTAAGGATAACCGTGCCTTCTGCAAGTATATCTGCCCTGTCACCGTATTCCTGAAGCCCATGAGCTATTTTTCCCTCCTGCGGATCACATGCGACAAGGAAAAATGCATATCCTGCGGAAAATGCAGACGCGTCTGCCCGATGAACGTAGATATGACCGACAATTCAAGGAAGAGGGAAAACGGCACGGAATGCATTCTCTGCATGGAGTGCAGGATGAACTGCCCGAAAAACGCGCTTTGAGTGCTTTCCTTCCGTTTCATGGATTTTAGCAGCGAAAAAGGACGTTCGGCAGGATGCGTCTGCATCCCGAACGTCCTTTTCTTATCCGGCCTTGAAATTGTATACCGGCTTCATCACATCCAGCACATCCACCGTGTCCCGGATCACGTCGATAATGTCCTCCAGCGCCTTGTACGCCATCGGAGCCTCATCCAGCGTCTGTTCTGATACGGAAGTGGAGTAAATGCCGGCCATGGAAGCCCTGTAGGCTTCAAGATCCAGCGTTTCCGACGCCTTTTTCCTGGACATGATCCGGCCCGCTCCATGGGGTGCCGAATCATTCCACTCCGGGTTTCCGCGCCCGACGGCGAGCACGGAACCGTCGCGCATATTGATCGGGATCAGCACCCGTTCCCCCGCATGCGCGGCTATGACACCCTTGCGCAGGATCATCTCCTGAACATCGATATAGTTGTGAACTGTGTGAAACGCCTCGCACATATGCATGCCGGTCCGCTCCAGCAGAATCTCCGCCATTTTCTCACGGTTTCTGACAGCAAAGCGCTGGCAGATCTCCACATCATGGAGATAGTCCTGCATATACTCGCCGTACAGCCAGCACAGGTCCTCCGGCACTGCAGCCGGTCTGTCGGCATATTCCTTTGCCAGTGCCTTCAGGGCTGCCTGGATCTCCCCGCGCCGTCCCTGCTCCTTATAGGTCCGGATCAGGTCCGCCTTTTTCCGGAAGTACGCTTCCTTTCCCTTGTGCAGGTCAATGGCAAGCCGCTGATAGATTTCCGCCACCTGTTTTCCGAGATTGCGGCTCCCCGAATGGATCACCAGCCAGAGCGTGCCGTCGGAAGCCCGGTCAATCTCGATAAAGTGATTGCCGCCGCCCAGCGTGCCCAGAGACCGCTCCAGATAGCGGGAATCCTTCAGTTCCCGGAAACAGCGCAGCCCACTCAGGTCAAAGTGCTCCTGCCTCCCCTCCCAGACCCGCATGCCGGAGGGTATATAGTGCGCCGCTTCATCCACAGCGGCATAGTCCGCATCCTTTTCGAGCAGTCTCACGGCATACATGCCGCATCCGATATCCACGCCCACAATATTGGGGCATACCTTGTCCGTCACCGTCATGGTGGTCCCGATGGTGCAGCCCTTTCCGGCATGCACGTCCGGCATGATCCGGATACGGCTGTTCTCTGTCAGCGCATAGTCGCACATCCTGCGGATCTGCTCCACGGCTTCCTCTTCCACGACTTTTGCATAGCATACAGCGGTGGATACTGCTCCCCTGATTTCAAACATGGCCTTCACTCCTTTCCCCGGAATCGTGTTCCGGCCTCATTGCAGTCCCATTGTATGTCTTCTGTGCATCCCTTTCACGGAAAAAAATCTGCGACCCCGTCAGAGGCCGCAGTTTATCTGCTGAAGCAGTCTTTCCCGGATCAGACCGACAAACGCATCCGGACCGGTCACGTGCACCATGGGACCGAATGCGAGGATCCGGATCACCATCTCCGTTTCATCCTCCGCGTCATAGACAATGGACATCCCGTACCGGTTCGTATCCAGCCGCCAGACCTGTTTTTCAAAGTGCGCAAAGTGCATCAGCACGCGCTCCAGCGCATTCCTGTCATCTGTAAGTTCCAGCTCCACCCGCCGCTTTTCCGCCTCCGTCTCCTCCACCCCGGACAGCGGGCACATGGCCGGCGCACAGGTTATGATCCGGGCCAGATTCAGGATGCGCCCGCTCCGTACACCGGAGGAGATCAGGCGGAACTTGTCGTCCTTTTCCGAATACTCCAGATACTCGGGCCTGACCACCCGGCGGATGGGATTCCCCTTCCGGTTCCGGAACCGGATTTCCAGCCATGTCCCGTTCCGGACTGACACGAGAATCAGACGGAAATTGCGGATGTAGGCTTCGTCTTCATAGGGGTCCCCGTCCAGATATCGGTCAAAGACCCGGACATCCTCCGGATGAAAGAGCGGTTCCACATCCGGGAACTCCGGAAGGTCTTCCCCGAACAGCCGGACCCTGGGGTCCAGGGCAACCGCTTTCAGCCAGCGCTTTTCCAGGAGTGTGAGCGGCATGTCCGGCACATTCCGGACCGGAGTGGTCCCGTCCGGGTAAAGCAGCTGCCAGCGCTGCTCCCGAAGCGCGGGTTCAATCTCCAGAATGCTTTCGCCGAAAGCCCGGTTTCTGACGATCTCCTGCATTTCAGCCGTTCCGACCGGATGATCGCAGGCCGCCTTCAGCACTTCCGCCACGGCCAGATAATAGGCACTGTAAAGCTCGCTGAAGATCATCCCTGTTCACCGCCTTCCACGCCGTACTGGGCATACATTTCCCGCACATCGCTCCGGAAGCGCTCTTCCATGTCCGGATCGGAAAAATGGATTTCCGTGATCCGGCACAGGAAGGTCCTGATCCACGGGATCATTTCACTGGCGTCATACACGTCCGCCGAAAACCGGCTGTGCTCCGCATCCAGGCGCTCCACGGCACCGCAGCGCTTCTCCCGCTCCAGGCGCTGGGGAATATGCGTTTCATCCGCCGCATGCCGGATGATGAACTCCACATGCTCCATCCGCGCACCGGAGCGGCTCTGTGTGCTCACGCCCCACATATGCTTCTCCATGTCTTCCAGCGTCGCGCGGTGGCTGTCAAAACCTGCGCACACATCCCCCGCCTGCACCGAGACAATATAGTCCAGCCGGAATGATGTGATGCGCTGCATCTCCGGCACATAGGCCATCACATACTGACGCCCGTTCTGAACGCTGATCATGATCCGGAGCGGCACAGCTTCCTTTTCCCGCGTGTCCTGCCTGCGCGGCTGGTTCAGCGTCAGCCTGACCATGCGCTTTTCTCCCATAGCCTCAAGCAGCGAGCACAGCACCTCACTGTCCAGCGCTCCGGTGATATAGTGATGCTTGAAGGCAAACAGATCCCTGTGCGTTTCGCTCCTGTCCAGCAGAAACGATCCGATCACCCCGCACGGAAACACCTCGGAATAGAAATCCAGCAGGTCTTCCGATATTCCGGAGATCGGCTCCCCGCGCCGGTAATACACGCTTTTCCCGTGCTTTTCCGCAAAGAGCAGGCCTTCCCGCACATACTCCTGAAGCTTTTTGCGGACCGTGGAAAGGTCAAAGGTCCGCGGCACCTTGAATTCCCGCAGCTTTTCATCCACCGCCTGGACAAATTCATTGAATTCGGGTTTTACGATTATATGGTTTTGTTTCTTTGTTTCCGACATAGGTTTATTTCCTCTTAATGTACTTTCTAAGCTGCAAATGGGCTTTGAATCAATTTCAGATAGACCGTGTTTCACAGTTTCTTTATCAGTGCCGATTTCTGGAAGAAGGAGATTCCGTAGCACAGGATCGTTTCAAAACCCGCATTCAGGTTTTTTGCATATCCCTGATCCACGATTTGTTTCAGAGCATCGTTGCAGTCCTTCTCCATTTGGGCGGCACTATCTGATTTCTTTGCTTCTATAATTATTGCGCGGCGGTTGTCGACATCGGATAACTGCAAGTCCGGTCTTCCCAGACCGCGCTCCTTATTAGAAGCTGTTTCATAGCCTCTTCCCACAAACAATCCGGCCAGGAATGCGTGATAATAATCTACATGGTAATCCATATAGCTGATTGTCTTCCACAAAAGATCAGACATTATCCTTGAAGCGGTCTCCGTATCTCCTTCCCAAAGGGCGTCCATTAATGCTTCCTGCTGCGATACATCCAAAGACTCTTTAAAATGCATTGCCACAGCCTCCTGAAAAATGCCGGCTATTTCGGCATTTGGAATCTTCAGGGCAACTGTGTCTCCTTCTGCATCAGGATCCGCTTTCGTCAGATATCCGGTCATCAGCAGCACACTCCACAGATTCT
>CACYNZ010000302.1 GCA_902775835.1 uncultured Eubacteriales bacterium
GTGAGGTCGGATTTGAGTATAAGCCATAAACAGGGAATCCGCAAGATTTTCCCCCTGCTGCGGAAAGGCAGTAGAATTTGCCCTTTGTCCCGAAATGGGGATGATGTATAATTCTGATCTGGAAGACCGGTTATGAAGAGTGAAGCTGGAAGGGATGCTGGAAATGGAAGAGATACGCAAGGGGATTCTGGAAAACCGGCTTGAGGACATGGACCGGCGCTGGCTGAGCGCAGCCTTCATGGAGCTCAGCGAAGCTCAGAAGCGTGAACTGCTGGAGCTTGCCTGTCTGCAGGAAACGCGGACGCTCCGCTTTTTCTGTGAGCACTGTCACGCCCTGCCCAGCGGCTGCGATGCGGAAGGACGCACGCTTCTGCATCTGTGCGCTGAGCACGGAAAAACCGGGAATGCCTGCTTTCTCATGGACGTGCTCGGGCTGTCCCCGACCGCAGCTGACCGGAAGGGCATTACGCCCATGGACCTGGCTGCGGGGCAGGGAAACGAGGAAATGCTGGAGGAAATGGAGGCAAGAGCCGGGTTCGTGCTCCGCTATGCCTACAGGAATCCGGTGCGCCGCGGTTTTCATCCGGATCCTTCGGTGGTGCGTGTGGGACAGGATTATTACATGGTCAATTCTTCCTTCACGTATATGCCTGCGCTTCCGGTGGCGTATTCCAGGGATCTGGTGCACTGGAGCGTCATAGGCCATGTTTTCGAGGACGCGGAAGCGGCCGGGCTGCAGGGACTGCCCGGCGGATTCGGGTACTGGGCGCCGGATATCAGCTATGACGGCACCTGGTTCTGGGTGGCGGCCACGCTGAGAAGGAATACGCCGCCGCTGAGACTGCAGATGCTCGCCCGCTCTCAGGCACCGGAAGGCCCCTGGGAAGTCATGAGTTTCCTGGAGGTGGACGGGATTGATCCCAGCCTGTTTACCGACGTGGACGGGCAGAAGTACCTGGTGATCAATCCCGGGGTTCAGATCGCGCCGCTGTCGGAGGACGGCCGGCTCATGGGCCATGCGGAAATGATCTGGTACGGCCAGACGCGCGTGAAGAGTGAGGGTCCGCACCTGTTGCAGCGCGAGGGCTGGTACTACATCTTCCAGGCGGAGGGTGGCACCGGCATGGGGCACAGGATCAGCGTGGCCCGGTCCAGAAAGCTGTACGGACCCTATGAGGCGTGCCCGTATGGTCCGCTGCTGACCAGCGCGGAGGGCTGCCGGATTCAGCGCAGCGGGCACGGTAAGCCGGTGCAGCTGGAGGATGGACGCTGGGCGCTGGTGTACCTGTGCGCGCGGCCGGTGGACGGGTATACGCTCATGGGCCGGGAGACCGGACTGGAGGAACTCATGTGGACCCAGGACGGCTGGCCGCAGGTGCGCGGTGCGCAGCCCAGCGATCTGGCAGGCTGCCTGCTGGACAGCCGGGCGGAAAATGCCCCGGAACCGTATGTGTGTCCGCACCTGAACCCGTGTACCTTTTCGTCCATGGATGGCGCGGTGCGGCTTTCCGGCGGCGGAGATCTGACGTCGCTCGGGGATGCACATATGCTGCTCCGGCCGCAGAGTGAGGCGAACATGGAATACCGCGCTGTGCTCAGCGGGGAGGAAATGCCGGAAAACTGCAGTGCGGGCGTGGTCGGGTATTATGACGAGCGCAGCTTTGTGTTTTTCGGCCTGGAGCATGCGGAGAAATGGCGCCTGGTGCTGCGCGTGCATTCCGGTGCCCAGGAAGAGCGGAGCGTGCTCTGGGAAGGGGATGGCCTGAGCTGGACGCTGGTCATGCAGTCCCAGGGACTGAAGCGTGTATTCACCTGCCCGGAGACAGGCTCCACGGCGGAGATTGAGACACTGTTTCTTACAGATGAAGGTTTGCCGGGGAAGCGGTTTACCGGAGCCATGGCGGGCATGGCCTGCATGGGTTCGGGTACGGCGGTGTTCCGGGAAGAAAGCTGCAGGGAGGTTTGACGTATGAAGATTGGTTTTTGCGCGGGCTGGGATCGGCTGGAGGACGTGGCACGCGCCGGATTTGACTATATGGAAGCCACGGTGACCGGGATTGCGGGCATGTCTGCGGAGGAATTTGCGCAGACACTGGAGAAAAAGGAAAAGACCGGCCTTCCTGTGACCCGGTTCAACGTGCTGTTCCCCGGCACATTCCGGCTGCTTGACGGAACCGGGGAAGAGGAAATCCGGAAGTATCTGGACGCCGCTTTCACCCGTGTAAAGGCACTGGGCGGCGAAGTGGTGGTGTTCGGCCGCGGTGGAGCGAGAAAGCGTCCGGAAACGCTCAGCTACGGGGATGCGTTCCGGAAGCTGGTGCAGGTGAGCACCTGGATTGCGGACATGGCGCAGCGCCATGACCTGGTGATCGCGCTGGAGCCGCTGAACCGCACTGAGACGAACACGGTGAACTCCGTGGCCGAAGGCGCGGACCTGTGCGCCGCGGTGGCGCATCCGCATTTTCAGCTGCTCGCGGACTATTATCATATCGCAAAGGAACAGGAAAAGCCGTCGGATGTGGAGCGCGTGGGCGGAATCCGGCACTGCCATATCGCCGCGCTTGAAGGCCGCCGCATCCCGCTGGATCCCATGGAAGGCTACAGCGAACTCTTCCGCGCCATGAAAAAGACGGGCTATGAGGGCACGATCAGCATCGAAGGCCGCTGCGATGATCTCGCACTGCAGGGGCCGGTGGCAATCCGCATGCTGAAGCAGCTCTGGGAAGAAGCATGAGACGCGCGGAGCGTGTGACCCTGACCAATATGTGCATGATCACGGACGGGGACAGGGTCGTGGTCCAGGAGCGCACAGATCCCGGCTGGCCTGGCATCACCTTTCCCGGCGGGCATGTGGAGGAAGGCGAGTCCTTCACGGAGGCGGTGATCCGTGAGGTGCGGGAAGAGACCGGACTGAGCATCTGCGCCCCGCGGCTGTGCGGCGTCAAGGACTGGTATGATGAGCAGGGGCGGTATATGGTGCTCCTGTATCGGACAGACCGGTATACCGGGACCCTCAGGTCGTCGGAGGAAGGACGTGTCTGGTGGGAAAAGCTGGACCGCCTGCCCGGACTGAAGCTGGTCCCGGACATGGAAGACATGCTGCGCGTATTTCTTGAGGAAGAACTGAGCGAATTCTATTTCCGCATTGACGGCGATGAGTGGACGCCGGAACTGAAATGAATCCATAATGCAGAAAATCCTGTGCAAGTGCACAGGATTTTCTGCATTCATGGGCATGTAATTCTCTGATCAGGCCAGCAGCGCGTCTGCCAGGGCTTCCAGCGCGGCATCGTCGGTCTTTTTCAGGGCACCGCGAATGGTGACCACGGGCTCCACGATTTCCAGGTCCTTCAGGCCTTCCAGGGCAGCGCGCATGCACTTGGCGCTGTTGGGTGCCCAGGAGCCGTTCTCCATCAGGCCGATGCGGCGCTTCTGGAGGTTCTTGGCCTTGATGTGGTGCAGGAAGTCTTCCATGGCGGGCATGATGCCGGCGTTATAGGTGGAGGCGCACAGCACGATGGTGCTGAAACGGAAGGCGCAGGACAGCGCTTCGCTCTCATCCACCCGGGCAAGGTCGGCCAGCATGATGTCGCGGCCGCTCTTCTTGTCGAGAATGTCAGCCAGACGGTCGGCGGCCACTTCCGTGTTTCCGTGCAGGGAGGCATAGGCGATCAGGATGCCGTCGGATTCAGGCGTGTAGGTGCTCCACTTCTGATAGAGCTCCAGTACATGCGGGATCGTGGCGTCCAGCACGGGGCCATGAAGCGGGCAGATACTGGCAATATCCAGGGCGGCGGCCTTTTTCAGCACAGCCTGCACCTGGGGACCATACTTGCCCACAATATTCGTGTAGTAGCGGCGGCCTTCATCGTCCCAGGACAGGGGCTCGGTTTCCATTTCGCCGAAGCGGCCGAAGGCGTCAGCGCTGAACAGGATCTTTTCCGAATCCTCATAGCTCATCATGACTTCGGGCCAGTGCACCATGGGTGCCATGACAAAGTGCAGGTGATGACGGCCGAGATCCAGCACGTCGCCTTCCTTCACCACCAGCTTGGAAGGATTGTCGAAATGGAAATACAGGTCCAGCATCTGGAAGGTCTTGGCATTGCCCACCAGAGTGACTTCCGGATAGCTGTCCAGGAAGAGCTGCACGGAGGAAGCGTGATCCGGTTCCACGTGATGGATCACCAGATAATCGGGCTTGCGTCCGTTCAGAGCCTTTTTGACGTTTTCCATGAATTCCTGGCCCTTGCGGAAATCCACGGTGTCGAGAACTGCGATCTTTTCATCGCAGATCATATAGGAATTATAGGAAATTCCTTCCGGTACATTGTATTGTCCTTCAAACAGGTCGATATCCTGATCAAATACGCCGAGATTGATGATATCGGGTGAGAGCATGCGAAGTGACCTCCTCTTATGTCGCAATAAGGGAATTATACATGATTTCCCGCGGGGTGTACAGACAAAAAAAGACAGGGGCTGCCTGCAATGTCAATAAGTTAGTACAACCCGAATACAATATCAATAAATAGAGAGCATCCAGATCATATTTCAAATCTGGATGCTCTCTATTATTGATATTGTTCCAGTATTGCTTTCAACTTTTGAAAATCCTTAAGCATGAGCTCATTAATCCTGGTCAATTCGGCAATCTGGCTTTTCTGTGATTC
>CACYNZ010000303.1 GCA_902775835.1 uncultured Eubacteriales bacterium
GGCCGGGTGGAAAAGGTTTCCCGTGTCGGCTCACAGTCCGGGGATGAATCGGAGGCGTCGGTATACCGGGTACAGATTGTTCCCGACACGACGACCGGACTGCTCTACGGCATGACGGCTGTGATCAGCCGGATTCAGACAGGAAGCTGAAATACAGGAAAAGCGAGTGGATCATGATGCGATCCACTCGCTTTTTGAACGTCTGTGTATATTGTGTTTTAGCGCTTCATGCCGATGATGGAAGCTGCAATCCAGCCCACCTTGCCGTTCACGGTCACCTGGACGAAGTTGCGGCCGGACTCGGGATCGTACACCAGCTGATCCGAGATGGTGTCCACCATGGTGCCATTGGGCAGATGTCCGATCTGCTTGCTGCTTTTCGTGGCGCTTGCACGGAGAGCCGCGTCAAGACCGGGAGTGCCTGTGTTGACCTGGCGCATAACGCCGCCTTTCACCGATTCCAGGGTGTCAAGATCCAGTTCCTTCATATTGTTCTCCATGTGTATGTTCTCCTTTCAGTCTTGTGCTCTCTTTTTTCTTTCTGCAGATGCTTTATTTGCCCCTGCACTCTTTGATACGCAGGAATCCGCCGGATGGCAGCTGCCGGAAAAGATTTTTTTGAAAAACTTTTCGGAACTTCCGGAAGAGTGGTCTGAGTATCCGAGAGAACATGCAGCGTATGCACTGCTTTAGCGCAGTATACAGCATTCCCGCATTTTTCAAAAGCATATTCCGGAGGTTCGGGAGTCAGCGCCTTTTCTGCGCTTATGCCTTATTTCCCGAACGGGTAGACTACTTCAATGCCGTAGGTTTCCGCCATCTGGTATCCGAGATGCAGATATCTTGTGAGCACGGCCGGATCATGGGCATCCGCATTGACCACAGCCTTGACGGGATACCTGGAAGCAGTGCGCCAGAAGCCGTCCAGGGGATAGGGCCGGGGACAGGATCGTCCGGCGCTTATGGCCGCTTCGGCTGTGGGATAGCCCATATCATGGGCTTTCAGTTCCTGCTTCAGCCAGCCGCTGGTATTGATCTCAAGCGGCATATTCAGGCGTACGGCTGCTTCACAGATTTTCCCGGCGCAGGCCTCGCAGTCCGCGTTCCATTCCCGGATGGAGGGACCGAAGGTGTCCGGATGCGCGCCGAAGAGGAAGAACCCGCTTTCCATCATCCGGACATAGGTATCCGCATAGCACATGAGGGCATCACGGTCCATATGGAAATCGGGCCAGAACCCCTTCTCCTGTCCCTGCCAGTCAATGGTATGGACGCTCCCGATCAGATAATCCATCTTCTTTTCCTCAAGCAGCATCCTGTAATATGAATCGTACTCGGGATAGTATTCACACTCAAGGGCCAGAAGAATGCGCAGCTGGGGAAAGGCTGCCTGGGCATCACGGACTTCGCGGATATAGTCGTCCAGTTCTGAGAGATTCATCCGGATGATTTTCGGACGCTCATCCGGGAACGGCATGTGATCTGACATGCCTAGCACATGGAATCCGTGCTCCGCGGCTTCCCGGGCATAGTCCACGGGAAGGCCGACGGCGTGCCCGCAGCGGAAGGTGTGCGTGTGAAGGTTTACAGTGATCATGTGTGCACCTGCCTGTATGGAATGATTGCCCGAAAAATGTCAGTAAATGATGTCCTCAAGCCTGCGCTTGGGCACATAGTGCGTGTCGTGCTCATCACGCCAGTACCGGGTGACGCCGTCTTTGACCTCGGTGATCACAATGGTTTCATCCGGCTTTCCCAGGGCGATCAGCAGCTGCGGCACCAGGTGGTCCGGCAGCTTCAGGAGTTCCTTTACGCCCGCGGGATCAAAGGCGCCGATCATAAGCCCGCCGAGCCCTTTTTCCGCTGCGGCCAGCAGCAGGGTCTGGGCGGCAATGCCCACATCACGCTGGATACCTGCCGCATCCCTGACCCATTCCGTTTCCTGCAAGATGACAATGAACGCCGCAGGCCCGCGTCCGGGGTCCGGGAGATGCCGCGCCGGAAGCGCTCCGCCCCAGCGGGTCAGGGCAAGCATCCGGCTCACCTCGTCCTTTTCATGGATCAGCGCGTACTTCAGCGGCTGACGGTTGGCGGCGGAAGGCGTCAGACGCGCGCAGTCCACCAGTTCCAGCATCTCTTCCCGGCTGATGCTCCGGCTTTCGTCATAGCCGCGGACGCTCCGGGCCTTTTCCACCAGTTCATGGAATGTCATGATATGCCTCCTTGCGTACAGGTGATTCAGAATATGTCGTTCATGCCTGGACGGACAGCTTTTCCGCCCATTCCTCTTCCCGGAATCCGGTCAGAACAAAACCGTCTCCCACGGCCAGGGGACGCTTGATCAGCATGCCGTCCGTGGCAAGCAGCGCGATCTGCTCCTCCTCGCTCATGGCCGGGAGCTTCTTGGCCAGGCCGAGCTCGCGGTAGGGAATGCCGCTGGTATTGAAGAACCGCTTCAGCGGAAGTCCGCTCATGGCGATCAGTTCCCGGAGTCCGTCCGCATCCGGATGCTCCGTGCGGATGTCGGCGGTGGTGTGCGCAATCCCGTGATCCTCCAGCCATTTCAGGGCTTTCCTGCAGGTGCTGCAGCGGCTGTAACAGTAGACTTTCAGCATGAAAGGTGCTCCTTTCTTCATGGCATCTGTCATAGGGCACAGGCCCCGTCGGGAAAATTGTACTTGGAATGGCGCAAAACTGCAATGCTCTGCATGTGCATAAAAGGACCGGGAGGAAAAAAGACTGCCCCGGCATATGCCGGGACAGTCGGATGATTCATGACCGGGTTTGTTCGGGATTATTCGCCGTAGGCGTTGGTGTATACGCGCTGGTTGATTTCCATGTACTTCTCCAGGCCTCTGTCGTTGAGTCCCTTGATGTACTCATCCCACTGCTCGTCCACGCCGCCGTTGGCAAGCCATTCGGCGCGCTTCTGGTTTGTGTAGGACAGAAGGTCCGAGGTGATCTGGATCAGTTCATCATTGTCCTCCTCGGACATGAGCATGGTGGGCAGGTACTGGAAGGTCGCATACTTGCGGTAATAATTCTCGTTCCGGTCGAACTTGGCCTGATGTCCGGCGCTGCGCGGGATCATGGTCTCGAACATGTCGCTGGTCAGAGCCACGGGACCGTCGGAGGCAAACGCTTCCTTGTAGCGGAATTCGTCATAGCTCATGCCTTCGGGCGTGTCCACATAGGAGTAGGTGCCGTCGCCGTTGTCGATCAGGTTGATGCCGATGGGGCCCAGATCGCACTGCATGCTCCAGATGGGATCATAGAACAGGTCCACCCACTGCATCAGCAGGGCGGGATCATGGCACTTGTTGGTGATGGCAAAGCCGTTGGCGGACATGTTGTTGGAGGAAGTCCAGCCCCAGGAAGTGGTGCCGTCCGGTCCCAGCAGGGGAGACAGGGGTTCGTATTCATCCTGATGCACGGTGCCGAGGTCGAAAGCGTTCCAGCACATGAACACGCCGATATTGGCCACTTCGCCCTGGTTCTGGGCGTTGTAGGTCTTCTTGTCCATGGTGAAGCCTTCCTTGTCAATCAGGCCCTTGGCGAAGAAGTGCTCATAGAGATATCTGCAGCCTTCCCTGTAATTCTCGGTGGCGGGCACATAGACCAGCTTGCCGTTGTCAATGACGATATGCGAGCCGTCATCGGTCAGGGTGTCCGGGTAGCCGAAGGCGCCGAAGAAGCCGCCGATATCGCGCTGGGAGCCGTTGAACTTGAAGGTCATGGGGATTTCATCATTGGGATCTCCATTGCCGTTGGCGTCCTGCTCCTTGAAGGCGGTCAGCACGTTCTCCAGGTCCACCAGGGTCACGGGCTTTTCCAGGCCCAGGCGCTCCAGCCAGGTCATGTTGATCATGATGTTGGAGGCAATGGTGCCGTCCTCGCCTTCATTGACATAGGGTGTGGAATAGATGTTGCCGTCAGGCGCGGTGCACATCTTGCGGATGTCCGGCCGGCGCTCGAACAGCGCTTTCAGGTTGGGTGCGTACTGCTCGATCAGGTCGTTGAGGGGCAGCAGAACGCCCTGGGAGCCGTAGTTGACCAGATCGGCAGCGCTCAGGGAGAACTTGCCGAAGAAGCCCTCGGGCAGATCCGTGTTCGCGCTGAGGATCAGATTCTTCTTCTCATCGTACTCCGCCTGCTGGATCTGATCCCAGTCGATGTGGATGTTGGTCAGCTCTTCCACGCGCTTGAACAGTTCCATGTCATTGGCGTCACTGTGCAGCGGACGGATGCGGATGATCAGCTTGAAGGTATCGCCTTCAGCCTTGAGCGGGTAGTCCGTGGCGGATGCGCTGAGCACGGTGCACAGCATGGCCAGGGCCAGGAACAGACATGTCAGGGTCTTTTTCATGGTTCGTACCTCCTTTGAATCTATGATTACGGGACACGCCCGTAAGTACCGTCATTCAGCCCTTCACGGCGCCGATCATGACGCCCTGGATGAAGTAGCGCTGCAGGAAGGGGTAGAGGATCAGCAGCGGGAGCGAGGACGCGATGATGATGCCGTACTTGATCAGATCGCCCAGGCGCTGCTGGAGTGCCAGGGTGGACGCGTCCTCCACCATGTCGCCCAGGGAGTTTTCAAACAGGACGTTGCGCAGCACCAGCTGCAGCGGATATTTTTCGGCGGACTTGAGATAGATCAGGGCGTTGAAGT
>CACYNZ010000304.1 GCA_902775835.1 uncultured Eubacteriales bacterium
CTGTAGGCGGTGGGCGTCTGGCCCATGTACTTTTTGAACACCATGGAAAAAAAGTTCGGGGAGCTGAAGCCGCAGCGGTCGGAGATGCCTTTCTCGGAGATTTCGAGGCGGAACTCATGCCGCTTCTGGATGCGCACGAAAAGGATAATGCGGTGCTGAAGGAGGAATGCCGTTCCTATATACTTCCGGCCCTGAGCGTCTACCGCACGATGCGCAGATATCTGCCGGATCCGCTCGCTTCCTTCCGCGGGATGTGGCTGTCCGGGGCCAGGGCAGGGGCGGAGTTTCTCCGGAAAAAGGCGGAAGACCCGCGCTTTCTTGAAAGCTGGATCGGGCAGGTGACGCCGAAGCATATGGACGCAGGCGCGTTTCTATTTGAAATTGACCATGTGAGCGAAAGGGAAACGGAGTATCACGTCATGCGCTGCCCGTATGTGGACATCTGCACAGACTGCGGCTGCCCGGAAATCATTTCGGTGTTCTGTGACTCGGATGACGTATCCTTCGGCAGCATTCATCCGCGGCTCATCTGGGGAAGGACGCAGACGATCGGGCGGGGAGGCGCATACTGTGATTTCCGGGATACGCTTCTGCCGGAGAAGGAAGAGGGGGAGCGGCCATGACGGTGTGCAGAACATCCGTATTCCCGGCCGGCCGAGAGGCGGTTTTCGAAAAGCTCCGGCATCTGGAAACCATGCAGTTCATAGCAGCGCCGTATGCCGCGTTTGAGCCTGCGGGGGAGGCTGTCTCCGTCTGGACCGCGGGCAGCAGGTGCAGCTTCCGTTTCAGGCTTTTTTGTTTCATTCCCTTCGGCGTGCACACCATTCATATTGTGCAGATGGATCAGGACGGCATCCGCAGCCGGGAGGGCAACCGGCATGTTCCGGTGTGGAATCACTGGATCCGGCTGCGGCCGCTGGACGGGGAACATACGGAATACACCGATGAAGTGGAGATTCGGGCGGGCTGGAAGACGGTTTTTGTCTGGCTGTGGGCCAGGGCATTTTACGCGCACAGACAGAGAAAGTGGATCAGGATGCTGAAGGCGGAAAAGAAAAATTCCCGGCAGTGACGGCCGGGATTTTTCTGTGCTCAGCTATGCTGCTGGAGATGCGAAGGGGTTATGTCAGAGAGGATGAGGCGGTCTGCTTTTCCAGCCATGTGCGGATAAGACGCTGCATCTCTTCCGGTTTCCGGTCGAAGTGATGCGTTTCCCCGCTCATGATTTCCAGCTCGCAGTCATGGTAGAGCCTTGAAAACTGCCGGGAGACATCCAGCGGCACGGTGTCATCCTCGTCGCCGTGCAGAATCAGCACAGGGCCCTTGAACCGGTCCGCACAGTCCTCCGCGTGGATCAGCTGCGCCACGCGCACATAGTCGCCGCCCAGCTTGAGGCCCTTGATCACATCGATCTCATCCGGAATATGATCCGGGTCAAAATGCCTGCCCAGCAGCTGACCGTCCCGGGCTCCCTGGGGGATCATAAAGGCAGGCGCGCGCAGGATCAGTCCATGGATCCGGTTCGGTTCCATGCCCGCTGTGAGCGCAGCAACCAGGCCGCCCTGGGAATGCCCTGAAAGATACAGGTCATCATAACCGTGTTCCCGGGCGCTGTTGATGACGGCGAGGGTATTGGAGATCCATTTGAAAAGCGTATGATCCCGGAACGTGCCCCCGCTTTCGCCGTGCCCGTACAGATCAAAGCGAAGCGTGGCGAATCCAAGTTCCCGCATGGCGGACGCGGCCTGAATATTGTGCACTCTGTCCTTGGCACTGGTGAAGCCGTGCAGCAGAATGACCAGCCGATGGCCGTCATGACGCTCCGGGGTTTCCAGCACAGCGCTCAGCTCAATTTTATCGTCATAGATCAGCATGATATCCTCCCTCTTCCTGTCCCTGGTGAAGGAAACAGCAATGATTGTCTCACAGATTTGTTCAGGCGTCTACGGTTTCATGGGAGCGTGGACATGCAGCGGGGGAGCAGGAAAAAACAGATGCTGCATTAACGGTTCTTTAACAATACGATGACAAAACATCAACAAACCTCCGCTATGATATGCCCGTCAGCTGAAAGGCCGACACCCAAATAAGAAATAACATCTTGACGGAGGGTTTAGATATGAAAAGCAATATGAAATACCTGGTTACCGGAGCGGCTGGATTCCTGGGCGGCACTGTATGCCGCCAGCTGATCGAGCGGGGAGAACATGTGCGGGCATTCGTGCTTCCCGGGGATCCCGCGATCCGGTTTGTGCCGAAGGAAGCGGAAATTGTGGAAGGCGATCTGACGGACATGGATTCCCTGAAAAAGTTCTTCACTGTGGAAGAGGGAACGGAGACCATTGTGCTGCACATCGCCAGCATTGTCACGGTGAACCCGGACTATTCCTCCAAGGTGATGGAAGTCAACGTGGACGGAACGAAAAACATCATCCGGCTGTGCCTGGAACATCCCGAGTGCAGAAAACTGGTCTACTGCTCCTCCACAGGCGCCATTCCGGAAGCGGGCATGGGCCAGACCATCCGGGAAGTCCGGCATTTTGACCCGGATGAAGTGGTGGGCTGCTACAGCCGCAGCAAGGCCATGGCCAGCCAGGCTGTGCTGGACGCCGTGCATGAGCAGGGCCTCAACGCCTGTATTGTGCATCCCAGCGGCATCATGGGACCGGAGGACTATGCCGTCGGGGAAACCACGGGTACGCTGATCAAGATCATCAAGGGCCAGATGCCGGCGGGCATTGACGGCTCCTTCAATCTCTGCGATGTCCGGGATCTGGCAGCCGGCACCATTGCGGCGGCCGACCGGGGCAGGACGGGCGAATGCTATATTCTGGCCAATGAGCCTGTATCCTTCCGGGACTTTTCCCGGATGGTCAGCGATGAGGCGGGCTGCAGGAAAGTGGGCATGTTCCTGCCCATCTGGGCAGCCAATATCATGGGCGGCATGATGGAAAAGCAGGCAAGAAAAAAGGGTACAAAGCCCCTGATGACAAAGTTTTCCGTCTATAACCTGGCGCGCAACAACAAATTCGATTCCACAAAGGCTGTCCGGGAGCTGGGATATACCACGCGCTCTTACCAGGATACCATTCATGATGAGATCCAGTGGCTGAAGGAATCGGGAAAGATTGCGTGAGGGGGACGGAACAATGCTGGAGTATATGCTGGCTTTTGAACTGGCTGCCCTGGTGACAGCCGGATTTTACGGATACCTGCGCTTTGCGCGGAAACATGACGCCGGCGGGGAGGAAAGATGATCATGAGCAGAACGGTTTGCGTGATCACCGGCGGCGGAAGCGGCATGGGCCTGGCGGCAGCCCGGCAGATGCCGAAGGAGAAGATCCTGGTCCTGTCCGGAAGGACGGAGGCGAAACTGGAAAAAGCGGTAAATGAGCTTACAGCCATGGGCTATGAAGCCCACGGGTTTGCCTGCGACATGTCATGCCGGGAATCGGTACAGGCGCTGGCGGAGTATGCCGCATCCCTGGGGGAAATACGGAATGTGATTCATGCAGCCGGCCTGTCGCCGGCCATGGCGGGACCGGAACAGCTGCTGCGGGTCAATGCCCTGGGCACAGTGCACGTCAATCAGGAATTCAGCCGCCGGATGCGTCCGGGCAGCGTGATTGTGGACGTATCCTCAAGCTCGGCCTATGTGCTTCCGGATTTCATGGTGGGCAATGGACTGTGCCGCCTGGCGGCAAAGGACGGGGAAGCGTTTGTGAAGCGCCTCACGGGGCTGTGCGGTCTGGTTCCGGGAAGCTATCAGAAGTCCGGCCTCGCGTATGCCCTGAGCAAGAAATTCGTGATCCGCTATGCACAGATGTGTGCCAGCGAATACGGGAACAAGGGTATCCGCGTGGTATCCCTGAGTCCCGGTCTGATTGCCACGGACATGGGCAGACTGGAAGAGGAGGAAGGCGGAAAGATGCTGCAGTTTGCGGCGGAAAAACGCATGGGTTCCCCGGAGGAACTGGGCTATGCGCTGGCTGCCCTGGCGGATGAGCGCAACGGCTATCTGGCAGGCGTGGACGTGCTGTGCGACGGCGGGGCGAGCTTTGGCAGGCGTTTCCGGAAAAAGCAGAGGCAGCGGCATGGACAGGCGGCCGTGTCCGCTGTCTGCACATGACAAAAAGGCGGAAGGGGATTCCGCCTTTTTGCGTGAACGATTAACTGAACAATAACAAAGATCATGATATACTGATGCGGAGAAGATGCAGGGAGGGATGACTGTGTTCAAGGTTCTGGTGATGGAGGATGACCGGGAACTGAACCGTCAGGTGTGTATTTATCTGAAGCAGAGCGGGTATGAGGCTGTTGGATGCCTGAACGCCAATGATGCTTTCCAGACCATGTATAACGATCTTTTTGATGTTCTCCCGCCGCACACTCGTGACTTTAGTCGTGAGTTAGGCGGGTTATATGCTTGTGAGATTCGAACATGTATGGTATAATCTAAACATGGACAAATCGACTTGTTTTACTGCACCTAAAGATGTTACGCATGGTCGTGGATATGTGTATTCTCTTCAGTACCATATCGTATGGTGTACTAAATATCGTAAGCGAGTCCTGACTTCTGGAATGGATGAGGAAGTAAAGGCACATCTGCGGATCACGGCGGAAGACCTGCAGGCAAAGATTCTTGCTATGGAAGTCATGCCGGATCATA
>CACYNZ010000305.1 GCA_902775835.1 uncultured Eubacteriales bacterium
GCTCGTACAGCCGGTCCATGCCGGAAGACGTGGCCGCCCGCAGATAGAACTTGCCCTTGGCATAGGCAGGCACCGTGTTCGGGGCTTCGCCGCCGTCGGTGATGATGCCGTGAATGCGCACGTCCGTGGTTACATGCTGGCGGAGCGCGTTGATGCCGTTGAATGTCAGGATCAGAGCGTCAAGCGCATTGATGCCCTGTTCCGGCGCGGCACTGGCGTGCGCGGCTTTTCCCCAGAACTCGATATCCACAGGCGCGCAGCCGATGAACCGGTCTGTCCGGATATGCCTTCCGCTTCCCGGATGCACGCACAGGGCCGCATCCACGTCCCGGAGAAAGCCTTCACGGACAAAGGAGCCCTTGGCGCTGCCGTTCTCTCCGCCTTCCTCGCCCGGCGTGCCGTACACCCGCACCTCACCGCCCACGTCATCAAGCACGGAGGCAAGCGATACTGCCGCAAGGCAGGAAGCGGCGCCGAACAGGTTGTGCCCACAGCCGTGGCCCAGGCCCTGCAGTGCGTCATACTCTGCCAGAAACACGAGTACCGGCCCGGGCTTTGCACTTTTGCGCACGGCGGAGAACCCTGTCCGATGACCTGCCACATCCACCTGCACCTCAAACCCTTCCTCCCTGAGCTTGTCGGAAAGGATCTTGCAGGCAAAGAATTCATAATTGCTTACTTCCGGATGCGCGTGAATCTGCCGCGCGATCTCCTGGTATTCCGCAGCCTTTTCCTCGGCTGTCTCAATGATTCGGGCTTTCAGAGCTTCCACTGTTCTCATCCTCACTTCTCATGTCTGGGAACCAGATGCCGGTTGGTGGTTTTGCGTGCCAGCAGGGAGCCGGCAAACTGCAGCAGGCAGACGAACACCAGCAGAATGATCACGCACACATTGACGATATCCTGATGATTCTGGTTCTGTCCGTAGTTGATGGCGAAGGACCCGATGCCGCCTGCGCCGACCGCGCCGGCCATGGTGGTCAGTCCGATCAGCGAGATAAGGGTGATGGTGGTCACGCGGATCAGATCCGGCACGGCCTCATGCAGATATACGCGGAAAATGATCCCCAGCGTCGAGCTTCCCATGCTTCTGGCCGCTTCCACCTTGCCGTCGTCCACGGAAGCCAGCGCAGCTTCCACCTGGCGCGTGTAAAAGGGCACGCAGCCGAAGACCAGAGGGACCAGGGCGCCCTTGACGCCGATGGCTGTCCCGGCGATCATGCGGGTCAGCGGAATCAGGAAGATCAGAAGAATGATAAAGGGAATGGCGCGGAACAGATTGACAAGAATATCAATCACTCGGTAGACGATTGCATTCGGCCGGATGCCGCCCTTCCGGGTCACGGTCAGAATCACGCCCAGCGCCAGTCCGAAGATGAAGGCCAGAATACCGCTCTTGACCGTCATTTCCATGGTCTGGCTCAGGCTGGTGAAAAAGCGGGACTGATAGGCCACCACATTGGGCATGATCTTTTCAAGCATGGGTTCCATTCCTGAGCACCTCCACTTCAACCCCGTTCTTCTTCAGATACTCCATGGCCGCATCCTGGTCAGCGCGTTCCCCGGAGACCACCACAATCATGCCGCCCAGCGGATCACCCTGAAGCACTTCCACGCTGGCCAGCACAATGCTGACCTTGAGCCTGTACTCCCTGGAAATGGTGGAAATCACCGCGTCCCCTACCGTATCTCTTGAGAAATGCAGTCTGAGCAGCATCTCGCCCTCTTTCACGCGCACCAGAGGCGAATCCTGCTCCAGCATCTTGTCCACACGGCTGAGTGCGGACGCGCTGGCCACAAAGCGCCGGCTGATCGCCTGACGCGGATGGGAGAAGACATCATAGACATCGCCTTTTTCCACCACTTCGCCGTTCTCCATGACCGCCACATGCTGGCACACAGCCTTGATGACCGACATCTCATGGGTGATCAGCACAATGGTCAGGCCGAGCTTTTCATTCAGGTCCCTCAGAAGTGCCAGAATGGATTCCGTGGCCTCCGGGTCCAGAGCGGAGGTAGCCTCGTCCGACAGCAGTACCCTGGGATGATTCGCCAGGGCGCGCGCGATGGCCACCCGCTGCTTCTGACCGCCGGAGAGCTGGCTTGGATAGGAATCCGTCTTGTCCCTCAGGTCCACCAGTTCAAGCAGCTCAAACACACGCTTGCGGATATCCTCGCGGCTCATGCCGGAGTATTTCAGCGGATAGGCGATATTCTCGAACACCGTGGACCGGTCCAGCAGATTGAAATGCTGAAAAATCATGCCGATGGAACGGCGCATCTCGTTGATCTGCTTTTCCTTCATGCTCTTCTGGCCGTCGCCCTCGTAGGCGATGCCGTTCCGGAATGTGATTTTCCCGGAATCATTGATTTCCAGGCTTCCGTTATCCGGGGTTTCCAGAAGATTCAGGCAGCGCACCAGCGTGGACTTGCCGGCGCCGGAATACCCGATCACACCGTAGATATCCCCGTCCTCAATGGTCAGCGAGACATTCTTGACGGCATCCACGTTGCCTTCCTTGGCTGAAAACGTCTTGCTCAGGTTCTCGATTCGAATCATGTCGTGCTTCACGCCTCTTTCAGCAATCATGCGTGCTGCCCCAGGGCAGCACGCATGATTGTATGGTTTCAGTTGTTACTTGACAAGGCCTGCGGCGTCCTTCAGCGCATCCAGGCTTTCGTAATTCTTGGAGTACAGAGTCAGAGGCGCGATCAGGGTGTCGCCGATGACGGTGAGATCATAACCGTTCTGTGCGCAGTCGCTGTTCAGATATGCCTTGTGCTGGAAGGCATTCAGTTCGATGTCTCCGCTGTTGAGAGCTTCATTGGGAAGATTGTAGGCATCGAATTCCACCAGTTCGATATAGATCTTTTCGCCGTTGTCGTCCAGAACCTTCTGAACGGCCTTCCACTGGTCATTGTTGGCACCGCACACGCCGACGCGCACCACGGTCTTGTCCGCTTTGTCGGACTGATATTTCACAATGGATTCCGTCCAGCCATCCTCCACCGTGAACTCAGGATCATAGGGGAAAGACGGGAAGAAGGCTTCCTGATAGTTCACCAGAATAAACTCGGCTACCAGCTGAGTCTGATAGGCTTCCACGATCTTCTTGTAAATCTCGTTTTCGGCATCCGCCGTACGCGCCACAATGATGTTCACATACGGGTTGTCGCCTTCCTCGGACTGCTTCTCAATGATCAGGCCGTCCCTGGAAGGAATCAGGCCGAAGGGAATGGCATAGGTGCCGTTGATGGTGGCCGCACCGTAGTCCACAAGCGTGGACGTCAGCGTATTTGCGGCGACGGGAGAAACCTCGATATCGTAGATGTACTCAGTGATGTCCTTGATTTCCGGGGTGTATCCGGCATCGGGGTTCACCTTCAGGAGTCCGGCGGTTTCCAGCAGCTTGATGCCGCGGGAGAGGTTGGTGCCGTCATCCGGAATACCGATCAGGATCGGATCGGCAAGAGCAGCAGCGGTCAGGGTCAGGGCGCACAGCAGGGCAAGCACAAAACTCAGTTTCTTCATGGTTTTCTTCTCCTTTTCGTCAATCAATATGTATGGGAAATCATGCATGCTGAATCATTGGAGCCGCCGCGGCCTCACATTCGTGAAATCACTCCACCCTGATGAAAGATCATTTCAAGCACTTCCTTTACAAAAAATACCGGGACCTCCATGCGGAAGCCCCGGCAGCATGTATCTCTTCAGCGGATTACAGGCGGCGGCTGACGCATGAGAAAACGGAGCACATGCACATGCACATGCCCATAGCCATCATCATGCCGCGATGATTCTTTCTCATGACGTCCGCCTCCTTTCCGCAAATCTCTCTGTGAACTGGCAAAAGCATATAGGAAATCACGGGGCACGTCAAGGCCCGGATTGTTTTTTTCCTGTTCGCCGTTTCCGCAGCCCTGTATTCCCCTTTGCTCCCCTTCCTGCTATGATATGCCCAGAAAGGGGTGTACGCTATGGCTCTTATCCAGGTAAACTATCTCTCCCAGGCACTGTTCCGCACTGTACCGGTTCAGGTCATCCTTCCCTGCGACCGGATCACTCCCGGTTCCCGCAGCTATTCCATGCAGGAGGACACGAAGTTCCCCACCCTGTATCTTCTGCACGGCCTGCTCGGCAATTATACGGACTGGGTCAGCGGCACACGGATCCAGCGCTGGGCCGAGCAGCGCGGACTGGCAGTCGTCATGCCCTCCGGCGACAACGCATTCTATATGGACGGTCCGCTTCCCTACTCCCGCTACGGTGAGTTCATCTCCCGGGAGCTCGTGGAAATGACCCGGCTCATGTTCCCCCTGTCCAGGCGCAGGGAAGACACCTTTATTGCCGGCCTGTCCATGGGCGGCTACGGTGCGCTGGTCAACGCCATGGTGGCTCCGGACGTGTTTTCCCACGCGGCCGGGCTTTCCAGTGCCCTCTCCCTGCTGGAGCCAAGCCTTAAGCCGGTCGCCTCGGAAAACCATATCTTCGGGGATCCGGAGAAAGCCCGCGGAACGGACCGTAATCCCGATGTGGCTCTTCAGCATCTGACTGAAAAAGTGCATGCGGGTCAGGCTCAGTTTCCCCGTTTCTATATGGCATGCGGACTGCAGGACGGCCTGCTCGGCATCAACCGCAGATTCTCGGACAGTCTTGTCAGGGCCGG
>CACYNZ010000306.1 GCA_902775835.1 uncultured Eubacteriales bacterium
CCAGTAACAGAGCGCATCTTTCCCTTTCCGGAAACCGGCCGGGAATCCCGGCCGGTTTCCGATGTGTTTCCCCGATCTTGCATAGAAAGCAGGTTTTGACATGATCCTCGGCATACTGGAGCAGGGACTCATCTATGGCATTCTCGCCCTTGGGCTTCTGATCACCTACCGCATTCTGGACTTTCCCGATCTGACCGTGGACAGTTCCTTTCCGCTGGGCGCCGCTGTATCCGCCGTACTGACCGTTCACGGCATGCACCCCGTGCTGACCCTGTTTTTCGGTCTTCTCGCCGGCGCGCTCGCCGGGCTTGTCACGGGACTCATTCACGTCAAGTGTCATGTGCGGGACCTTCTGTCCTCCATTATCACCATGACCGGCCTGTACTCCGTGAACCTGTATATCGCAGGCCTGTCCGGCGTCACCTTTACCGGGCTGTCCAGTCTTGCGCAGGTCACCGGAAAGGCCAGCGTTCCGCTGTTCACCTATGACACGCTGTTCCGCAATCCCCTGACCAAGTCCGCCCCGGCGGCCATTGCTCCGTATACCACCCTGATCATTGTCTTCCTGATCGCGCTCATCGCCAAGCTCATCATGGACTGGTTTCTGCGCACCAAGGCAGGATATCTGCTCATCGCGGCCGGCGACAACCCCGCCGTGGTGACCACCCTGGCCAAGGACCAGGGCAAGGTCAAGATCCTCGGACTTGTGCTGGCCAACGCGCTTGTGGCACTTTCCGGTGCCGTCATGTGCCAGTCATCGAGAAACTTTGACATCTCCATGGGCACCGGCTCCATGGTCATCGGTCTGGCGTCCGTCATTATCGGCACCAACCTTTTCCGGAATGTGCGCTTCATGAAGAGCACCACCATGGTGATCATCGGCTCCATCCTCTACAAGGCCTGCGTCTCCCTGGCCATGAAGGTCGGTCTGGATGCCTTCTGGATGAAGTTCATCACTGCCGTACTGTTCCTGATTATTCTGGTGGCTTCCCAGATGCCCAGAAAGAAGGTGCACATCCGTGCCTGAAAACTGCATTGAGTTCCGGGGCATCACCAAGGTCTACAACCCCGGCACCGTCCATGAAAACTGTCTTTTCCAGGACTTCTCCCTCTCCATCCGCAAGGGCTCCTTTGTCTCCGTGGTGGGCAGCAACGGCAGCGGAAAAACCAGCCTGCTGAACATCCTGTGCGGCACCATCCCCATTGAGGCCGGAAGCATTATCCTGGACGGCCAGGACATCACCCAGCTCAGGGAATATCACCGCTACGAGCGCATGGGCCGCGTGTATCAGAATCCGGCCATGGGCACCTGTGCCTCCATGACCATCCTGGAAAACCTGGCCATGGCCGACAACAAGGGAAAGCATTTCGGACTCACCCGCGGCACGGACAGAAAGCGCATCAGGGCCTACCGCGACATGCTGGCTCCGCTGGGCCTCGGACTGGAGGACAAGCTCGGCATTCAGGTCGGCCTGCTCTCCGGCGGCCAGCGCCAGACGCTTGCCCTGCTCATGGCGACCATGAACCCCATCGATTTCCTGATCCTGGACGAGCACACCGCGGCCCTGGATCCCAAGACCGCCGAGATCGTGATGGAGCTCACCGGACGCGTGATCCAGGAAAAGCACCTCACTACGCTCATGGTCACCCATAACCTCCGCCATGCCGTCTCCTACGGCGACCGGCTTATCATGATGCATGCGGGCGGCATTGTTCTGGACAAGGAAGGCGAAGACAAGAAAGCGCTGAAAGTGGAAGACCTGCTGACGCTTTTCAACTCCATCTCCATCGAATGCGGCAACTGAACGACAAGTGAAAGACAGGCAGCCCCAATGTCAATAAGTTAAGGTTTTACTAATTTTTTAGGGAATTCCAATACTTTTGATGGCTTACAGCCTTGAAAAATGCAGGAAAAAGACCACTCTACCCGATAATGTGTAGGAGTGGTCTTTTTTTAGTATTCAGGGACCTCTGCAAGCGGATAAAACAAAGACTTTTGCCACAAATAATGCCATTCTGACTGTAATAGACACATTGAACCAAGCCTATGCGAAAATGCATATGCTGGAAATCTTCTATGCAGTTGGAGGCGAACTATCGATAGAAATGCGATTGAAAAGCAATTGTACGCAAATCTCTCTTGAAGCGTCTTCCCTTCCGTACAGGTGTCTTATAGCGTAACATCATCTCTAGGACATCAAACCCGATTGTATCCGGATTTTTCAGAAAATCGCACAGCAGGTATGTTGCAAAGCGTCGGTTGATGTTCATAGGGTGCCTGGCTTGTTTCGCCGCACTGTGATTTTCGTTCTCATGATCAGTCTCAATAGCGTGGATCTCATTCAGGGCAGGTTCCGCTGCGTTGGCTATACCAATAATACAGGATACCAGATTGTGCATTGCCAGCCTTGCGAAGATTTCCTGGCGGGCTGAATTATCCAGCTTGCTGTGCATCTGTGACAGATGATTATCCCATTTCAGTACACGAAAACCGTTCTCAATATTGCGCCATCTCATAAAATAAAGTTCTTTGAGATCTGCAATGCTATATTCTGACGAATCCAATGTTGTGACCAGCGTTTCCCATGCGCCGCCATCCAATTGAAAGCGGACTACACGAAATGTCACATCTACCTCACTGGCATAATCCCATGTCTGAGACTTCTTGTTTTTTCCGAATTTGCTTGTTCCAGACATGTATTTTGCGGTTCCATTTTTGAATCGTTCCTTATCCTGCTTTCTTTGCGTGGTAACAATGTGAACTGTAATCATCACATCAAGTTCCTGCAAAGGAAGCTCTTTTGTTTCAGTTATCCAGCTATCCTTTACCCGGAAGAGAGCTTCAAGGTTTTCTTTACGCCGGATTGTTTCAATTAGATTCAGGGAACCATATCCTCTGTCTCCTGAAAATAAGGATGGTCCCTTTATGGTAAGACCCCGGATCATATCAACAGCGGCACGAGTTTCGTTGACGAAGTTGCCTCCCTGCAAGACATTGGAGACAAACAAACCTCTCATGCCTTCCCGAATCGAATTGAGATGATACTGGTTATAGCCCTTTATCCCTTCGCTATCTTGAATGTATGTGGCCTTGTCTTCAGGATTCAGGCAGACATTGACGCCAGATCCGTCACAGGCAAAGATGTTCTGAAAGCGGGACATACATCCAAGAGACTGATTGTTTCTGGGAAGATGATCACAAATTGCAGTGCAAATGTCGGTAATTCTCATGAATAAGTACTCAACACCTTCAGCTTTGAGCAGCTTTCTCCGCTGGATCATAGCAGATGTAGATGGATGAACTGAACGGTTCTTGAAATATTCATAGACCTCACTGTTCATATTCATCCCTGCCATTGTCATCAGAAAGAGGAACACATCTGACAGAGAAATGTCCCTGTCACGTGTAAAGGCTGTTTCTGTTGTCAGATATTTTTTTCGCAGAACAGGATCCTTTGCCACCTCTTCTCCAATTTCACGGATGATCCAGATAAAGAACCGGAGAATAGCGTTTGTTCCGAACCGACAAAGACAATCTGCTATCTCTGTCGAAATATTGGATTCCAATTCTAATAGCCCGTTTGCAATTCCAGAACCCGTTTCAGTCCTGGGAAAAATCAAATCTGCTGCTTTTGCATTTACATTACGACAGTAATGGAGATGGTCAATATGATTTCTGAGAGCTTTCCACCGTTCCTTCTCTTCCTTATGAATGCGTTCTTTCTCTTTGCTTGCAATCCTGTTGAGCTTACGCCGCTCATTTCTGGTTAACTTTGGTTCTGCACCGATTACCGGAGAGCCATGGTTCACCACGATCTTCTGTTCTTTGGGATTCCAGTAGTATCCGTGTTCCAGAGCTACCCAAATACTGGGCGCCTGAGCCATGAATGTTCCCAGAGCCGCAGCAATTTTTTCCCCTTGGAGTTCTTTGTCCGTAGGAGCAGGAAACGGTATGAGGGAAGAATCAGACCTTTGTTTCTCTAAGATGGACTGACCTATGAATTCACTCATCTGAGTGAGATGTGGAGGGAAGGCTGGCAGTGACATGATGAAGGTGCACCTCCAATTACTATACATTACATTAATATTATATTCGTAGAGTAATACATAGTAATTGTAAATTATTTATGAATTACAATCAAGAGAATTCCTTGTAAAATAATGGAAATCTTGTGTTTTCTAATAAGTATCGGTGATAGAAAACCACTTGATTGCTATGACTTTGTAATGTAGAATAATCAGGTCAGGAGGTGCTTAATTATGGCTTTTATCGTGTATCAAACCAATAAGAAAACAGGAACTGTCTATGCGTACAGGCAGGAAGCATATAGAGATCCTGTGACCAAGCGCCCCAAGAGCAAAAAAACCTATCTGGGAAGAGTTGATCCCGTAACCAAGCAGATTGTAGAGAAAAATACGGAAGGAAAACGAAACCGCCAAAAGCTCGGAATGGATACAGTTCCTCTGGAACAACGGTCAGATAAAGCCGATGAGTTGATTGCAAGACAAGCACAGCTGATTGAATCACAGAAAAGCCAGATTGCCGAATTGACCAGGATTAATGAGCTCATGCTTAAGGATTTTCAAAAGTTGAAAGCAATACTGGAACAATATCAATAA
>CACYNZ010000307.1 GCA_902775835.1 uncultured Eubacteriales bacterium
ATTTCAGGAGGTGCACTACAGTGAAAGCAGCTGTTTTTTATGGAAAAGGCGATATACGTTATGAGGATGTGGCAAAACCGGTTCCAGGTCCCGGAGAAGTGCAGATTGAAGTAAAGGCCGCAGGTGTCTGCGGAACTGATCTTCATATCTTTTCGGGCGCGGAAGGAGCCACGGAGTGCGAACCGCCTGTGATTCTGTGCCATGAACTTGCGGGTATTGTTACGGAAATCGGTGAGGGTGTGACAAGAGTCAGGCCCGGTGATCATGTAACAGTGGATCCAAATATTTCCTGTGGATCATGCAGAATGTGCAGGGATGGAAAGCCGCATTTCTGCGACAGCATGACTGCAACCGGAGTGAACCACAATGGCGGATTTGCAGAATACTGCAAGGTTCTGGAAAAGCAGGTATTTGTCCTTCCGGAGAATCTTCCGTTTGAGGAAGGTGCCATGTGCGAGCCTGTCAGCTGCTGTATTCATGGCATGGATATGTGCGGGATCCGGAGCGGTGATACGGTCATGATTATTGGGGGCGGCACCATTGGGCTGATCATGCTGCAGCTGAGCCGGATGACAGGAGCGACAACCGTGATCCTGACTGACACCAATGATCAGCGGCTTTCCATGGGGAAAACACTCGGCGCTGATGTATGCATCAATCCGGTCAGGGAAAAGGTGGAGGAAGTTCTGGAAAGATCCGGCATCACAGCCCCTGACTGTGTGATTGAATGTGTCGGAAGGGGAAGCACGTGCCAGGACGCAATCCGGTATGCAGGAAAAGGTGCTACAGTCATGATCTTTGGTCTGACACCGCCGGACTGCTCGATACCCTTCCTTCCGTTTGAGGCTTTCCGGAAAGAACTGACGATCAGAACCTCATTTGTGAACCCCCAGACACAGGGACGTGCTGTACGCATTGTTGCGTCTGGAAAGCTGCGACTGAAAGAGCTGATCGGGGAAAGAATTCCGCTGAAAGAAATCCATCGCGCGTTCGATGGGCATATGGCGGGCGGAAAGATGGTAATCATTCCATAAAAAAATGCTGTCAGCAGAGAGGAATACTCTGCTGGCAGCATTCATTTTTAGTGCTTTTGCTCAGATGTGCATATCAACCCATTTCCCCTTATGGAACCGGGTCCTCATGAACAGGAAGCGGGATGCCTGGTCGGAGAGAACACCGATCCATACTCCGCTGAGTCCGAGATGGAACACATACACCATGACAATTGTGGTGATGGTACGGATGAGCGTGACACTGATGAGTGCGGCAATGAGCGTATAGCGTACATCACCGGCGGCCCGCATGCATCCGGTATAGATGATCTGGGAGATCTGGAGAAGGACAATGACCATGGTAAAGCGGGTGATGAGAATGCCCATATCCAAAATATGCGGGTCGCTGAAGTAAAGACTGTAGAACCAGCGGCCGCCGATAAGCAGCAGGACAGAGAGCATAATGGAAATGATGAAGCCGATGCGCTGGCAGATGGAACCATACTGCTTGGCCTGTTCTTTGAGCCCGGCTCCCAGTGACTCGCCCGCCAGAGCTATGGCGGCCACCTGCATGCCGTCTGCAAAGGAGAAACCCAGACCGAGAATGTTCATGCCTACGTTATGTGCTGCAAACTCATCGGTACCCAGACGCGCGGCAATCAGTGCAGTAGCCAGAAAACCGACACGCATTGCCAGATTCTCAAGGGAACTGTTATAGGCAAGCCGCCAGATGGAAAGCACACTGTCGCGTGTCATGCGAAGGCGTTTTTTCACCATAAGCGCAACGCTTATGTAGCTGCTGGTGCGGAAAAGGGAGAAGACAGCCATGATGGCGGAGACAACGGTGCCGAGAACGGTGGCAATGGCAGCTCCGCGAATACCCCAGGCGGGAAAGCCCAGATGCCCTCCGATGAGCAGATAATTGAATATGATGTTTACAATACTGCTGGTAATATTGGTTGTCATGGACAGTTTTGTGTTTCCGCTTCCGCGCTGGGCGGCATTGATGACCATTGTGACAACACTGAAGAACAGGCAGCCCATAATGATCCGGAAATACTCGACCGCAGCATCATGCGTGTCAGCATTGCTTCCGGCCATGATCATGAACTGAGGCGCAAAAACAACGAACAGAATGGAAATGACGACACAGAGTATGGCAGTCAGCATAAAAGCCGAAAGGCAGATTTCATTGGCGTTTTCCTTGCGCTGTTCACCTTTGCGGCGGGCTACAAGCGCGGATACCGCAATATTGATGCCGAAAAACAGGGTGAGTCCGATAAATTTGGGCTGTCCGGTGAGACCGACAGCAGCAACGGCATAACTGCCCAGGGAAGAAACCATCATGGTATCGATCATGCCGGCCAGTGTAACGAAAAAGCTTTCAGCCATGGCCGGCCAGGCTACGGAAAGAGCTTTTCGTGTCATCTGCTGCCTGGTCAGCGGCTGGGAAACAGTGTTGGTCATAATGTATCTCTCCTTAACCATGGGGAAAAATCAGAAAAGAAACAGAAGAAAAAAGTCTATTTTCTGAAGTTCTGGATCATCTTGACCAGTGCGATCAGCGTCATGGACAGGGCAAGGACCAGACAGATGATTCCAGGAATGCCTGTGAGGGTTGTGGAGGAGAGATAGAGCAGAAGAAAAGCAGCCAGAATCAGAAACAGCTGCATGGTTTTGTTTGACATACGGTTCTCCCTTCAGTCGAGCGGAGTTTCAGTTCTTGGTAATGACAGCGGGGTTTCCAGGTGCGCAAAATCGGCTACGCGGTTCCAGGCAACAGTATAGCCTGCGCCGTGAGCACAGAAAACCGAATCCGGGGTGTCTTCGGGATGGGCCAGAGGATTGTAGCCGAAATGCTGAATGACTTCCTCGGAATTATGGCATTCCGTCATGGAGACGAGCGATACGGACAGCGTACCTCTTCCATGGGTGAAGCTCATGAAGTTTTCCTGCCATGGAAGAAAAATGGAGTGGATGGCCGTTCCGCGGATTGTGACACGATCATCGTGGTATTCAGGGGACTGCAGGGTCGCGCGCAGCGCTGAAAGACTGCCTGTCACCTGTCCGGCCATATCGGCCGGTATACGTATCTCAAATTCACATATCGGTTCGAGAAGCACGCTGTCCGCCTGCATCAGGGCATTGCGGATGGCGCGATAGGTAGCCTCCCGAAAATCTCCGCCCTCCGTATGCTTGAGGTGGGCGCGCCCGGCAAGCAGTTCCACGGTGACATCCGTGAGCGGACTTCCGGTGAGCACGCCAAGATGCTTTTTTTCCTCAACGTGCGTGCGGATGAGACGCTGCCAGTTCAGGCTGAGATCATCCACGTGGGCAAGGCTTCGAAAATGAATACCGCTGCCGCGTTCTCCCGGCACAAGCCGGAGCTGTACTTCAGCATAATGCCGGAGCGGTTCATAATGGCCGATGCCGATGACCGGCTTGCGGACCGTTTCCTGGTAAAGCACCTGTACGGGGCCGAAATCAATGGAATAGCCGAAGCGCCGGAGAAGCTGCTTCCGCAGGACTTCCAGCTGAATGGTCCCCATGACGTGAAGTGTGAGCCTTTCCCCGATGACTGCGAGATGCAGTGAAGGATCTTCATCTTCCAGGATACGGAGCGCCTTTGTCAGGTGGAACAGAGGAATGGCCTGCGGATCAAAGAGGACATCGGATGCCATCATGGGTTCCATGAGGAAGCGGACAGGAACAGATGGCCCAATGGGATCACCGGCCTTCGGTCCGCTGAGCGGTATTGCGATCAGACTTCCTGCCGAAGCTTCCGGAACGGTTCTGTAGGATTCTCCCTGATAGCGTCGGATCTCATGAACTTTATAGTTTGTGCCGCGGATGGAGAGCATATCCTTGATTTTCAGCTGCCCTGAGTCGAGTTTCATGAAACACAGCCGCTGCCCCTGCTGATAGCGGACCTGATACACATGCCCGGCGGGCTCCAGGCTGCCTGCATGCTCATCCCTGAGAAGCATGGGAAGAAGTTCGAGCACATCGGTAATGCCTTCGCCGCGAAGCGCACAGCCTGCGAGCACAGGAAACACAAGACGGTTTTTGACAAGAGAAGCCGCACGGTCTGCGGCAAGATCAGGGGAAAGCTCGTCATCCAGAAATGCTGTCATCAGCTCTTCGTCCCGTGTGGCGAGGTCTTCCATCAGAGCGGGGTCCATAGACCTGAACGGACGGAAATCCAGGATATCGGGTGAGAGCTGGTTCTGAAGCTGTCGGACCAGTGCCGGGGCATCCGCGCCGGGGAGGTCGCATTTGTTCAGAAACAGCAGCACCGGAACATGATAGGCCTGAAACAGACGCCAGAGCGTTTCTGTATGCGGCTGGATGCCATCCGGGCACGACAGCACAAGAATCGCCAGATCCATGACAGAAAGCGAGCGTTCCATCTCCGGAGAAAAGTCGGCATGGCCGGGCGTATCCAGCAGGTCAAAAGTGTGTCCCTGCCATTCAAAGGCAGCCTGACCGGAGAAGATTGTGATGCCGCGCTCGCGTTCCATGTCATTTGTGTCCAGGAAAGTGTCGCCATGATCCACACGTCCGGCTGTTTTCAGCACGCCGGC
This sequence comes from uncultured Eubacteriales bacterium, assembly GCA_902775835.1. Next base: position 4,577 of record CACYNZ010000307.1, read on the forward strand.
ATGGTAGAGCAGCTGTTCGGAAAAGGTTGTTTTGCCGGCAT
>CACYNZ010000308.1 GCA_902775835.1 uncultured Eubacteriales bacterium
CCCCCACCTGACGCACTCCGCCATAACGCGCTTCTCGTTGCAGCGCTTGGCCAGCTGGTAGGCATGCAGCGTATCACGGATATGCTCAGGCCGGAGAATATCCAGAGAGAGCAGTTCCTCCGTGGGCGTGGTGGCCAGCTGGCGGTCCTGCTCAGCGGTCAGCTGAGGCATGCGCCAGCCGGACTGGCTGGAGATGGTGACACCGCAGCCGCCTTCCGCGATCACCCGGCCCACCTCCTCCAGCAGCACAGCCGTACCGTAGAGGTCCACCTTCAGGATCGCCTCAATGGGAGCCTGGCTTGGTGACACGCCTGCGCCGTTGACCATATACCGGATCTCACCGTATTTCCGCGCTTCCGCGATGATAGCCAGAATGCTTTCCCGGCTGGATAGATCCATCTCGAAGGGCACCACGTCGAAGCCCGCTTCATTCATGGTCTTCGCGATGGCTGCCGCGTTTTCCATCTTCTTATCGCCCAGAACAATCTTTCTGTCAAAACCGGTCCGGCGCGCAATGGCCATGCTGATCTGCCCCGCGCCGATAACGAGCATCACGTCCGTCTTCACTCTGCATCCCCGCTTTCGCGCACTTTCAGAATCCTGCGGGCTCATTTCCCGCTGTGCCCGCCGAACACATCAAATTCCATGCCGTCCAGCCGGCTGTCAATATCGGAAATTTCCTCAGGTGTAAGGATGATTTCCCCGGCACCCAGGTTCTCCCGAAGGCGTTCCGGCTTGCGGCTGCCGGGAATCGGGATGATCCAGGGCTTTTTGCAGATCATCCAGGCCAGGGATATCTGCGCGCAGGTGGCCTGCTTTTCCTGTGCCAGCCTGTTCAGCAGCTCCAGCAGGCCCTTTGCCTTGGCATATCCTTCCTCCGTATACTGCGGCATCCGGGAACGGAAGTCCTCACTGCCCTCAAAGCGGGTATGCGCATCATACCTGCCGGTCAGGAAGCCGTTGGCCATGGGAGAAAAGGCGACATAGACAATGCCCAGTTCCTCGCAGACCGGGAAGATGTTTTCATGCCACCTGGCCATCATGGAATAGCGGTTCTCAATGGCAGTGACCGGCGTGACGGCATGCGCCCGGCGAAGGTATTCCTCCGTGGTTTCGGAGATGCCCCAGGACAGGATCTTACCCTCACGGATCAGATCACCCATGGTTTCCGCCACAGCCTCCGGCTCCACCTTGGGGTCAATGCGGTGCTGGTAGTACACGTCAATGTGATCCATGCCCAGTTTTTTCAGGCTTCCCTCCACGGAGGAGCGGATCCTTGCGGGAGAGGAATCCAGAATCAGGTGGTCTCCGCCGTGGGTCACTCCGCACTTGGTGGCGATAACGACCCTGTCCCGCACGTCCTTCAGCGCCTCGCCCACCAGCTCTTCGTTATAGGAAACCGTACCGTCGGGATATACGCCGGTATAGCATTCCGCTGTGTCAAAGAAATCGTAGCCCATCTCATAGGCCTGCCGGATAGTACGCACTGCTGTATCGTGATCGGTAGGCGCGCCGCTCGCATGGCTGAAACCCATGCAGCCCAGCCCCACGGGATAGACCCTCATGCCGTTCTGTCCCAGCTGAACCTGTTTTTTCATGTTTCCGGTCCTCACTTCTCAAAGGTGGCGGCCACTTTCTTCAGCAGCTCCCGGATGGGCAGATGCTGGGGACAGACCTTCTCGCACTTGCCGCAGCGGATGCATTCAGATGCCTTTCCGTGCCCGTCCCTCGTGACGATGCCGTAATACATGCCGCTGTTCCAGTCATGGAATGCCTCATGGGCATTCATGGCACCAAAGATATCCGGGATGAGAATGCCCCGGGGACACTGGCTCTCTTCTATGCAGTACCGGCAGGACGTGCACGGGATCAGGTTCAGGCTGTGGAAAATATCGCAGACCTTTTCAATCGCCTGACGCTCCTGCTCCGTCAGCGGGTGAAAATCCACCATGGCCGAGAGATTGTCCTCCATCTGCGCCATGCTGTTCATGCCGGAGAGCACCATCGCCATGTTCGGGAAAGAGGCCGCAAAGCGAAGGGCATAGCTTGCGTTGCTGCCGCCGTTCAGACCGCGCAGCACCTGATCCGCTTCAGCCGGCAGGTTGACCAGACTGCCGCCCTTGACCGGCTCCATGACGACGACGGGCTTGCCGTGCTTTTCACAGACCTCATATACCTTGCGGCTTTCCACGGAAGCATCCTCGTAGTCCACATAGTTGAACTGGATCTGCACAATCTCGATTTCAGGGTGCTCGGTGAGAATCATGTCCAGCACATCGGCCTTGTCGTGGAATGAGATGCCGAAGTGACGGATCTTTCCCTCGGCCTTCAGCTGCATCGCCGTTTCATAGGCCCTGCAGCGTTTGTATTTCGGGTAATTGTTCTTATCCTGGGCATGCATGAGATAGAAATCAAAATACTCAACGCCGCAGGCCACCAGCTGGCTTTCAAAGAAGGGCCGGATATCTTCCTCCTTCTTGAAGAAGGGATCCGTCAGCTTGTCTGTGAGCAGAAATTCGCTGCGGTCATGGCGCTTTGCCACGCAGTCGCGGATGGCGGTTTCGGACTGTCCGCCGATATATCCGTGAGCCGTGTCAAAGTAATTGAGTCCCGAGGCAATGAAAGCATCCGCCATGCGGCAGAACTCATCATAGTTCACCCTGCCGTCCTTCATGGGCAGGCGCATGCATCCAAAGCCAAAGTTTCCATGGATTTCCGGAAAAAAACGATTCTGAATCATCTGTGTTTCCCCCCTGTCATTCAGCAAGTCCGATGTTTTTCAGCCAGTCAGCCACATCCGAACCGGTCCCTTCCGCATCATTCTGGGCCTTGCTGCCGCGAACCGCCAGCCCCTGCAGTACGGTGATTCCGGAAAGACGTTCTTCCATATCCTGCTGTGTGCCGGCCTGACCGCTTCCCTCATGCGTGTTGAAGGGAATCACCGTCCTGCCGGTAAAGTCATGGTTTTCAAGAAAGGTGTACATGATGCAGGGCATGCCCGCCCACCAGATGGGATAGCCGATGAACACCGTGTCGTATTGGTCCCAGTTTTCAACATCCCCAAGATAGGCAGGCCTGGCGTCCTCGTTCTTTTCCTGTGTCGCAATCGGCAGAACGCTGTCATAATCTTCCGGATACGGCACCTCCGGTACAATCTCGAACAGATCCGCCCCAGTCTGCCCCGCAATGATTTTCGCCATCTTCGCCGTGTTTCCCTCCTCGATGACACCTACATTATAGTTCTCACCGGTACGGGAAAAATACACAACCAGCACATGCGCAGGCTCTTCCCCGGCAAAGGCCGGCATTGCCGCGCACAGCAGCGTCATGGCAAGAAGCAGGGAAATCAGCTTCTTCATATTTCTTCACTCCTTATCGGATAAAGCTGGTCGCAATGCGTGTCTCTTCCTGCTGCGGCAGCAGAATGCCTGTCTGCCTGCTTCCTCCGTCTTCAGGAATAAGGCATTGCATCCCGTCTCAATAGGTGCCGGCCTCCGACAGCGTGATCAGCCAGCGTTCATCCTTCCGGACCAGTCTCAGATCCTGCCGCAGGCGCCAGGTATGCCAGCCGCCGCCGAAGACCGCAGCACGGACCCGGCTTTTTCCGCTCAGAACAGCGGAAGCTCCCTGTACTGTGACATCCACAGCTTCATGTTCCGCCGAAGCATAGTTCAGCGTCCCGTTTTCCACCGCCTTCAGGAAAGCGGTTTTCGACTGGCGCATGCCGGTCATATGCACCAGTACAAAGGAATCGTCCAGCACAGCGGACAGCGCCGGAATATCCTTTGCAATCATGGCGCGGTACATCCCGCTGTATGCTGCCCGGCACTTCTCAGGATCAGACATGCTTCTTCGCCCAGGCGGCAACCCTGCCTTCACTCTGCGCCGCTTCCGCGCCGTGAATGCTGAGACCGGAAACCACCTCCGCGCCTCTGCAGATCTTTTTCAGTTCCCGCTCGCTGCCGCCCATGCCGCTGCCCTCATTGGTGCAGAAGGGAACAATCTTTTTTCCCGTCAGGTCGTAATGCTCCAGGAAGGTATAGACACACATGGGCATGGTGCCCCACCAGTTGGGATAACCAACGAAAATGGTGTCGTACCCGTCCAGGCTGTCCAGATACTTCTTCAGCTCCGGCCGGGCCTTTTCCTGAAGCTCTGCCTTGGCTTCGTCAATACAGGTCATATAGTCCCTGCTGTACTCGCGGACGGTCTCGATCTCAAACAGATCACCGCCGACGGCCTTCTGTACAAACTCCGCCACACGCTCGGTGTTGCCCTTTGCCAGGTCCACAATGCTGCCGTTCCAGTAATTCTGTCCTTTGCGGGAATAGTATACGATCAGGTTTGCCATTTTTTATATCCACCCTTCTGATGTCTGTCTTATCATGACTGCAGCGCTTTCTCACCGCCGCATCTGTATTCTAGAAAGAAAAAAACGCGGAATCAATTCGGATTTCCGCGTCTTTTGATAAGAAAAACTTATTTGATATTCTCTCTCAATACTTCTGCGAACTCCCATTGCAGGGACGAATCACTGCTCTCCGGCCAGAAGGCGAAAATCTTCCGGGTCAGAGGCGTGTCTCCCCGATACAGCGGCAGCAGCACTGTACC
>CACYNZ010000309.1 GCA_902775835.1 uncultured Eubacteriales bacterium
TGCGGAAGATCATGACGGAGCTCGGGTTTGAGACGGATGCATATGAGCGGTATCATCATGACGTGTACAAGAAGAAACCGGCCAGCAACTTTGAGATGCACAGACTGCTGTTTTCTGCCGCTTCCCAGAAGGAACTGTATGACTATTATCTGAATGTGAAGGATCGCCTGGTACCGGATGCAGAGCATCAGTTTGGATATCAGTTCACGGATGAGGATTTCTATATCTACATGACAGCCCATGAATACGAGCACTACACCCATGGCGGCATCGGACTCCGTTCATTGTTGGACTGCTATGTGTATCTGCGGGCCCGGCAGATTGACATGGCATATGTTGCCCGGGAAACGAAAAAGATGAACATGTCAGAGTTTGAACGGAAAAACCGGAGCCTGGCAGTGCGTCTTTATGATGGAGAAGCGCTTTCTGCAGAGGAAGAGGAAATGCTGGACTACATGATCTCCTCCGGTGCCTATGGAACCGCGGAAAATGATGCGGAATACCAGGCGGCCGAGATGGGCAGATGGAAGTATTTCCTGTCCAGGGTGAACATGCCCAAAACAAGAATGTATGAGCTGTTTCCGGTTCTGAAGCGGGCGCCGTACCTCTATCCTTTTTTCTGGCTGCTGCGGTTTCCCAGAGGCCTGATTCTGAAAAACGGCTATTTCCGGGCACAGATGAAGGCGATACTTGGACTGAACAGGAAAAGAAAATGAAGAACCCAACACTGAAATGGCTTTATGCGGTGCCCGGACGCAGGAAGCTGTACATTGCCGCGCTGATGCTGCTGCAGACAATTGTCGGGGTATCCGGTGTGATGGAGGCTCTGTTTCTGCGAAACGTGGTGGACAGCGCTGCGGCACGCCAGAGCGAAGCATTCTGGCATGGGCTTCTGCTGCTTGTTCTGCTCATGGCAGCGCGGAATCTTCTGAATGCTGCGATCCGTTCACTGAACGCAACCGCTCTGTCCACACTGGAAAACACGTTCAAGGAGCGGCTCATGCGCATGCTTCTGCGGAAGGATTACGCAACGGTCAGCGCCCTGCATTCCGGTGAATGGATGAACCGTCTGACCAATGATACCGTGGTGGTGGCGGAAGGATATGTGAATATCCTGCCCGGCCTGACCGGAATGCTCGTGAGACTGGTCAGTGCGCTGATTCTGATGATTTCCCTTGATGCGCGATTTGCCTCCATACTGATCCCAGGCGGAGCGCTGGTGCTTGTCCTGACGTATGTTTTCCGGAAACGGATGAAGCGTCTTCATAAAGCTGTGCAGGAGGCAGATGGACGTCTGCGGGTGTTTCTGCAGGAGCGTCTGGGCAGCATGCTGATGATCCGTTCCTTTGCCGCGGAAAGCCAGACGGAGCAGGAAGCGGGAACCTGGATGGAGGAGCATAAGTCGGCAAGGCAGCGAAAGTACCGGTTTGCGAACCTGTGCAACATCGGGTTCGGGGCAGGCATGGATGGCATGTATCTGTTTGGCTTGGGATACTGTGGATACGGGATTCTGACGGGCAGGGTCAGCTACGGAACGCTCATGGCCATGATTCAGCTGATCGGTCAGATCCAGGCTCCGTTTGCCAATCTTACCGGTGTGCTGCCGGTATACTATGCCATGCTGGCCAGCGGTGAGCGGCTGATGGAAATTGAAGAGTACCCGGATGCCGGGAAATTACCGGCACTGGGCATGGATGAGGTTCTGGACTATTACGATCATCGGATGACCGGGTTCGGTCTGCGCGATGCTGTGTTTGCGTATGATCCGACAGTGGAGAAGCTGGCGGATCTGTCCGGGGAAAAACTGCCGCCGGTTCTGGAACACGTCAGCCTGGAAGTAAAGAAGGGAGACATGATTGCACTGTGCGGTCCCAGCGGGTGCGGGAAGTCCACCGTACTCAGGCTGCTCATGGGCGTATACAGGCTGGATGCGGGAATGCGCTTTCTGGAAGAAGTGGACGGAAGCTGTCAGGAACTGACGGAACAGTGGCGGAGACTTTTCGCCTATGTTCCCCAGGGAAATCTGCTTATGCGTGGCAGTGTCCGGGATGTGGTGAGCTTCGGCGCGCCGCAGGAGCGGACAGACGATGCGGGGATCCGGAGAGCGCTTGAGGCGGCATGCGCGGACTTTGTGGATGAACTGGAGCAGGGCATGGACACTATGCTCGGAGAGCATGGCGCAGGCCTTTCTGAAGGCCAGATGCAGCGTCTGGCCATCGCAAGGGCGGTCTTTTCCCGCAGCCCCGTACTTCTGCTGGATGAAGCGACCAGTGCGCTGGACGAGAAGACGGAAAAAGAAGTGCTGGATCATCTCAGAAAGCTTCAGAACAGAACCGTGGTGATTGTCACGCACAGGCCGGTAGCCCTGAGTATCTGCGGCCGTGTGATCCGGTTCGGGGAGCATGGGATAACGGAAGACGGCAGGACCACGGACTGAGCATGAGCGTGCATGAAAAAGGCCGCATCATGAAGGAAATCAGAAGATTTCTTCATGGTGCGGCCTTTTGGATGGTCAGAGCTTTTTCCGTTTCTGCATCTGTTCAAAGAGTGTATCGGTAGTATGGGTTTTGTCACTGGAGGCGGGAATCTGCTTCGGCTTTTTCGCTTTCTTCGCTTCTTCAGGCTCTGCTTGCGCGGATTCCTTCCGGCGTGTCGGTGAGGCCCTGAGCAGGCGGCGCTGGGCAATGTCGATCAGGAAAAGCATCAGGGCAGCGGGAAGCAGAATGCCGGACAGGTCCTGGCGCGCCTGTACGCTGCGGGGCGGGAAGTCCAGCAGTTCTGCGGGACTGCTGACCACGCGTCCGCCGCTTGAGAGCGCCAGCTGTCTGAGGGCTTCCGTGTCCTGGCGTCGGAGATCATACTCGGCACTGTAGGGGACCGCGATACCGCTCTCCAGGTGCGCGAGTACCTCGTCGTCTTTGACAAGCGACAGGGATACAGCATAGGACGCTGCGGTGGAGGGAAGCTCCGCGGCATAGGTGGCGGCGCCGGTGCGGTTCAGTTCCAGGGACAGGGCCTGGCCCTGTGGGGAGGAGAGAAGCGCGCGGCATACTGCTCCGTCATCTGTGACGGGAGCCGTGTAGACCAGGGTATGCCCGTCCAGTTCCAGATGCCCGCTGCTGTCATCGGCGGGCAGGACATGCGCCACGAGCCCGGCAAAGAAAGCAGGTGCGTCCTCCCAGGCAAGGAAGCTGCGTGTCCATCCGCCCTGAACGTCACTCATGAATGAGACAACACGGCCCTTTCCGGGCTGCCACCAGGCGAGAATGGGATCGCCGCGGTCCGAGATCAGGGAAACGGTGGCGGTATCCTTTTCCGTGGATGCGAGATATCCGTCCAGTACGGGAAACCCGGAAAAATCCGTGAGGCTCGAGTCCGTGACGGCCGGGGTAAAGGTGCGGTTCTGGATATAGTTCTGGGCAACCATCATGGTTTCCTTGGCGAAGATGCGGGGCAGGTTGTCGAACTGCCCGGCGCTGTAGGCGCGGCCGTGACCGATCCGGGCCAGGCGCAGCATGGTCTGATGATCCGCGCCGTCACCCACGGCCACCGTGGTCAGGGTGATGCCTTCCCGGGCCATGGATTCCACAATCTGTTCATAGCCGGTGTCGCCGGACTCGCCGTCGGTGAGGAAGATGACATGCCGGTACGCGGCCTCCGTCTGGGACAGCGCGTTGAGGGCCATGGCCAGCGGCGTATAGAACGCGGTGCCGCCGCCGGGCCGGATGCTGCCGATGGCGGAGCGCACGCCCTCCGGGTCACTGAGCGGACTCAGGGGCCAGACCCACTGTCCGGCGTCATCAAAGGCGATCACGCCGATACTGTCCTTTTCCGTGAGCACAGATACCGCTTCCGCGGCGGCCTGCTTGGCCACGTCCAGACGCGTGACGCCCCAGGCGGCATCGCTCATGGAGCCGGACTGGTCGATCACCAGGATCAGGGCGGTGGACGGAAGTTCGGCACGGTTGCGCACATCCATGGTGACGGGCAGCAGCTGTTCCAGGTCAGAGCCCCGGAAACCGCCCAGGGCATAGGTGCTGTCCCCGCCAAAGGTCACAAGCCCGAGTCCGAAGTCGCGCACGGCGGTGATCATGGCCTGCAGGGATTCCTCGCGGACCGTGCCCAGGTCAAGGTTCACAAGGCACAGGGCCTGCCAGGCCAGCAGGTCTTCCGGTGCGGAAGGCAGCGCGGTGGCCGGCAGGGTTTCACAGTCCATGCCTGCGGAACTGAGCATGCTCTTCAGCTCGGCGGCGTCTCCGCTGCGGCTTTCCACCAGGAGCACGCGCATCCGGCCCATCTGGCGCGTAAATGCGCCGCGCTCATTGTTCTCGGGCACCGAGTCGCCCGACATCTGTACCCGCGCTTTCCAGGCGGTCAGCGCGGAATCGGACGGGTCCGCGGAGAAGGAAAAACGGTTCTGTCCGCGGTAGAGCTGGACATCGCGGGAGGCGAGAATCTCATCATTCTGATACAGATAGACCGTGGCAGTTCCGGCCGCAGTGCTGTCCAGGGTGACCTCCAGGTTCAGTTTCTGGCCGGCATAGGCCAGGGATGGCACCGACAGATCGCTGACCTGCACATCCGCGCCGGTACCT
>CACYNZ010000310.1 GCA_902775835.1 uncultured Eubacteriales bacterium
AAGCTTTGAAAAATCTCCGATCTTCAGCATTTTCCGTTTCCTCCATGGATGGTGTTTCTGAGCTCACCATTACTCTAATCCCTGACACAGTGTGAGAGTCAATATCTGTTTGAAACTTTTTCATGTTCCGGCCAGATTTCCGTACAGGATCGCTGATATCCAAAGCATCCGCGATGCATACCGGAAATGTTCCCGCATGCACCTGTACTGTACACGGTTTTGCTGAATCTGAAAACAGTATACCACAAAAAGTGCCAGAAATCATTGCTGTGCAATGATCCATGGCACTTTCTGCCTGTCACGGAGAACTGTGACTGTTTCACCGTCCTCTTCTTCTGATATTGTTTATGTCAGTCCAGATCTGCGAAGACACGCATGGCCTTTTCCGCGTCGGCTTCCATGGCGTTCTGCGCAGCCAGGGCCAGGTCGTGGAAGAAGGTCACGTCTTCCTTTTCCAGCAGTTCCTTCACAGCGGTCACACCGGCTTTGGACATATAGCTGTAATAGTTGATCTTGCGCAGACCATTTTTGATACCGGTCCGGTAATCCTCGGGGGAAACTCCGCTGCCGCCATGCATGACCAGAGGCAGGCCGGTCTTTTCCGCAATCACCTTTACCCGCTCAAGATCCAGCACAGGCCTGGATTTATAGATGCCATGAGCTGTGCCGAAGGAAGGGGCCAGGGCATCGATGCCGGTTTCCCGGCAGAATACCACCGCCTGTTCAGGATCGGTATACACAGGGCCGCTGCCTGAGGAAGCGCCGCCTTCCCTGGAAGCAAGCGCACCCAGCTCCGCTTCCACGCCGCAGTTGTACTTTTTCGCCATGGCGACTGCTTTCTTTGTGTTCGTCAGGTTTTCTTCATAGGGCAGAAGGCTCCCGTCATACATGACGCCGGTAAAACCGATATCCAGTGCCTGCTGCATGTAAGAAAGGGTTTCGCAGTGATCCAGATGCACGCAGACGGGCACCTTTGCCTTTTTCGCCGCTTCCACCATTACCGGTCCGATAACAGTCAGAGGAGCTACCGGCTCATGAAGCTCAGCGTGGGAGATGATGACCGGCACGTTCAGGCGCTCCGCGGCGTTCAGTACTGCACTGACACACTCCAGGTTGGGGGTATTGAACGCGCCTACCGCGCACTTTTTTTCTTCCGCCAGTTTCAGAATTTCAATCAGATTGACAAGCATTGCTTCTTCCTCCTGTTACATCAGCGGGCGAACCGCATGATACACTTTTCTGTAGCGTTCATAGACGCGCATATACTGTTCATGACGCTGAGGATCGGGATCATAGGTTTCCCTCTGCTGCACCATGACTGCAGCAGCTTCCTCCAAATCCCTGAATGTGCCCACGGCTACACCGGTGAGCATGGCGCTGCCTACCGTTCCCGCATCGGAGGTTTTAAGGGCTGTGATGGGCAGATTCAGGATGTCCGCCTTCATCTGCATCCATACCTTGGATTTGGCCCCGCCGCCGGTGGCATGAAGTTTCGTGAAGTGAATACCGGAATCGGCAAGCGCATCATAGTTCAGCCGCATTTCATAGGCTACACCCTCCATACACGCCCGGTAAATCTCAGGGAGTGTGGTACCGGCGGTCAGCCCCAGGATCGCTCCCCTGGAGCCTGTATCCATATATGGCGTAGCCGCGCCTGCAAAATGCGGAAGCACCAGCATGCCGGTGGGTTCCTGCTTTTTATACCTCTCCTCCAGCAGTCTGTTCACGGAAATCCCCTGCTGTCTGGCTTCTTCCTGCTCAGCTCCGGCGAAGGTGTTCACGCACCACTGGATCAGCGCCCCGCCAGTGTAGGAAAAAGCGTAGGCCACATATTTTCCCGGAATCACATAGGGCACCACAGAAAAGTATCCTTTGCTCATGACAGCGATATCCGGCAGGCTGTCATAGATGGGCGTAAGGCATTCCACCGTACCCGCGCCGTCTACCACAGTCGCCCCGTCAAAGGCTCCGGCGCCCACTGCTGCCGCCACCTGGTCATGGCTGACGGTGACAATCCGGCAGGCAGGATCCAGTCCGGTCCTCTCCGCCGCCAACTTTGTGACACATCCGGCGACAGTGCCGGTCGGCACGGGTCTGCTCAGCAGGGACATATCGATGCCGGCGGCGTCAAGGATTTCTTCACTCCAGGTGAGCCTTCCGATGTCAAAGGCCATGGAGCGGGTGGCCAGGGAATAGTCGATCTGGGCAGCACCCGTCAGATGCCACGCCACATAATCCCCGATAAGGAAAATATGTTTGGCCGCACGATATACTTCCGGCTGATGCTTTTTCAGCCACATGATCTTGGAAATGGAATACATTTCATGCGGAGCCAGCCCGGAAATGCGGGCGATGGATTCCGCGCCAAGCTTTTTCACCAGTTCGGCACATTCCTCGGCTCCTCTTGGGTCCGTATAAAGCATGGCGGTGTGCAGAGGACTGCCCTGCGCGTCAGTCATCACAAAGGTTTCCCCGAAGCTGGTTACACCGATGCCGCCGATATCGGGGTATTGAGCCGTCATTTCGCGGATCACGGCGTACACGCTGTCCATCACCACGGAGATGTCGATCTCATGGCCGCTGACCTGGCGGCGCACCGGATAATCCCGATACGCCTTGCCAAGATCCCGGCCCTGTTCGTCAAAAACGGTTAACTTGCAGCCTGTTGTTCCAATATCCAAACCTGCTGTTTTCATATGATCTCCCTATCATCTTTCCCGCAGGAAGCACGGAGGAACCGCTCTTCGCAGAGCAGGAACAGTTTTCCCCGCAGCAGCTCAGTCAATTTCGGCCCAGTCGTAATGCAGATAGGTGGTGAATGCCTCTTTGAGAACATCCTTCACATGACCCTCGGCAATGGAGGTATGATGTTTGAAGCCGCCCCGGGCCAGTTTGATCAGCTTGTTCTGCAGATCACTGATTTCCGCTACGCCCGCGCATCCAAAGTACCCGTCCTCAATCGGATCATCGGTGAACCTGGCTTCGGAAGCGTAGATCACGATCTTTCCATCCCTGGTCTGGCAGTTGGAAATGGTGATCGGCATGGCCTTGATGCGCCCTTCATTGCAGCCCCAGCCGGATCCGGGATCCATCTTATCAAACATCTTGTGGTTGGTCACGGTACCCTTGCAGGTCATCAGCCCCTGGGCAACAGGGCCGCAGTGGAACAGGATCACCTTGTTCTCATCGTCGCCGTAATTGTTGTTCCAGTCCAGCACCGCCGTGGGCTTTTCCGTGGCCAGGTTCATGGCCCGCATGGTAATGGCACTGCACATGTCGATTTCGCAGCTGGCCACAATGCCCCGGTCGTTGAGTTCAGACAGGATCACGCAGGGGCAGATGCGCAGATGGGCTTCCATTTCGTTCCAGCAGCGCAGGGCCAGGGCGTCCAGGTGATACTCTTCGATGTACTGGTCGATGACAACTGCCAGCTTGCCCAGGTTCAGCATGTTCATTTCCGGCACCTGGGAGAAATCGGTGTAGTCTTTCAGATGCTCGATCTTGGCAGTCACAGCAGGATCGTCATCCTTCATGTCGGCAATCTTGTCAAATACCTCGGAAAGGTCGAAGGACTCCACGTTGATGCCATGCTTCTGCAGGGCTATTTCGTCAAAACGCACGGTTTTGAACGCGGTGGTGCGCGCACCGATGCAGCCCAGGTTAAACCGCTTCATGCCGTTCACCACCCGGCAGATGGCGGCAAAGTCCCTCAGGTTTTCCTGGAATCCGGGAGAGAGCGGATGCACCACATGGGGCTTTAGCACCGTAAAGGGCACGCCGTACTGGGTGAACACGTCGGTGACGGAGAATTTGCCGCAGTAGGCATCCCGGCGGTGGGCAAAGTCCATTTTGCCGATTTCATCGGGATACGCCTGCATGAGAATCGGCACACCCGCGTCCTGCAGGGCGGTGATGGCTCCGTTCTCATCTGCGAAAATGGGCATGGAGAAAATCACACCGTCATACTCGCCCTCATGCTGTTTCAGCCACCTGGCGTAGAGAAGGCCCTCGTCCCTCGTTTCAATGCCGCCGTACCGGGTCAGTTCCTTGTCCATCATGATGTAATCATAGCCCGCGTCGGTGACGGCCTTCACCATGTCGTCCCGTGCCCCATAGATCAGCTCTCCGGGCATGAAACCGCGGTTGCAGAATGCCAGTGCAAACGTCATCTTTTTACTCATGGTTCTTCTCCTCCTCAAAAGAAACAGTTACCGTGTGTCTTTCCGTTTCAAACGCCCTGAGCACGGGCAGCGTGCCGTTTTTCCGCTCTTCATATCTTCCCATGATATAGCAGTTCGTGGGCTCCAGCCCCAGCACGTAATCCCCTGCCGCCATACTGCGCCACTGGGACAGGATGGGCAGCGTGTCGCCGCTCCAGGTCAGGATCATGCGCGTCTCAAGATCCGGGTTTATGAGCTCCGCCCTGAAATCCCGCTGCATTTTCTGGAAGAATACCCGTTCTTCCTCGCCGGGAACGGGTGGGTCAAACGTGCATTCCCGGCCCAGTCCGGTTTTTGCGAACTCCGTCCGGGGCACGGTTTCCCGGTCATCGGGCAGAATCAGCTTCGCTTTTT
>CACYNZ010000311.1 GCA_902775835.1 uncultured Eubacteriales bacterium
TTCGACGGAGAAATGAAAAATTCGATATCAACCCCGTTATTTATGTTAAGGGCCTATGATATCGAATCTTTGGCGCCGCAAGCGCCGAGTGGGTTCAAATTGCAAAAAAGCATTCGCCTCATTCCGTGTCATCCACGCAGTGTGCCAGAGCTCTGTCATCGTCCCCAGTATCCATTCTGATGTTTCCATGCCCGCCCGGCTCTTGTTTCCTATGCTCTCCCTGAATTTCAGCGTCTGTTGGAGATTTTTTCTGAAATTTCAAGAAATCCGTAGATTTTCGGAACAAACAGGAAAACCGGACCCGGTACCGCTGAAATCCCCGGTTTTGCATGTTTGACTTTCTTTGATCTTCGATCTATACTATGGTCACCATCCAGAAAGGGAACGGAAAAAGGCCCGGACCGGATGGCAGATGCGACCCTGCAACACTGGCGGAACACCAGGCGGTACAAGGCCAAATGATTGGAGGTTTGCATTATGAGTACGTATCTTCCTTCGCTGTTCGGCGAGAATCTGATGGATGTTTTTGACGACTTTGACCGTGAGTTTTTCCATGGCATGAACCATCCCGAGCGGGTGCTTTACGGCAAGCATGCTCCGCATATGATGAAAACAGACGTAAAGGAAACAGATGATCATTATGAAGTGATCGTCGATCTGCCCGGTTTCAGCAAGGATGAAATCAGCCTTGAACTCAATAACGGCAATCTGACCATTGCCACGCAGAAGCGTCTCACCAAGGAGAACCAGGGCAAGATGCTTCGCCAGGAGCGCTATATGGGCACCATGCAGAGGAGCTTTTACGTGGGCGACAGTCTCACGGAAGAAGACATCAAAGCCAAGTATGAAAACGGTGTCCTGACACTTCTGATCCCGAAGAAGGAAGCCCGAAAGGTTCCTGAAAAGAAACAGATCTGCATAGAAGGATAACACTGCACGAATGGCCCCGCCGGAGCTGAATGGATCCGGCGGGGCCATTTTTCGGCATATCCCTGCCTGTTTTCCAAAATGGCAAAGGCTCCGCCGAAACGGCGGAGCCTCTGCCTTCATGAACCTCTGTACAGGACAATCATTCGGCTCAGCGCTTGTCCTTGTCAATCCTCTCCAGAACCAGAATGGATAACAGAGCAAACAGGATCACAAACCCGACAAGAGCCGTACAGTTGCTCATGATATTGTATTCCGTCTTTGCGTACTCCGGCTTATATCCGGCTTCGGCAGTCTTTTGCTGCACAATCGTCCGGATCCTCTCCTCACCGACCATATCAAAGATATCGCCAATGGTGAATTTCACAGTGAAGGCACGGTCGCGTTCCTGCTCAACCAGACCGCTCTCCTTCAGCCTGTCCAGAATATATCCCACCGTCATGGGCGGTGTTGCCGGTTCATCCCTGCGATCTTCCACCTTTTCCGCGACGTCCAGAACATCCATGACCTGATTCGGCGTTACGGTGAACGTAATATCCCTGCTGAGGCGCTCTGCATTCCCGGGATCCTGCAGGTACGCATCCAGTACAAGTCCGACTGTCAGACCCGCCATCAGTCCATTGGAATCCGGGAAAATGTTCATATTCCGGATATCCTCAAATGCCGCCGCAGTATTGACGGTCGTCAGGATATTTTCCAGGGTGGTCGAATAGGTCACCTGACGGTCCAGCACGTTCAGATCCTGATCCGCGTTCTGGATCAAGTCATAGACTTCACCCACTGTCAGGGCGCGGACAGCCACCTTGTCCCGGTACTTGTCCATCGCCGGGCTTTCCAGAATATCCATAATCTGATCCACGGTGAACGTTCCGCCCACTTCGCTGTTGCGCATGCCGGACAGCGTATTCCAGACAGTGACCATCGGCAGCTCATTATACCCGGACTGACTGGCCATGGCCCGGATTCCGTAATTGGAAATGGTAAAGTCGGACAGTCTCTGACTCCAGGCAGGCAGCGGAATGATCCCCCCTGAAAACACCAGCTGGAAAATCAGCACAAAGGGCATCACGGTCATGGCACCGGTGGTGGTGCGGGCAATACTGGACAGGAACAGGCTCAGCATATCCGAAGCATAGGTGATCAGGAGCATGCTGATTCCGATGTCCACAATCATCCACGGTGTCATGAATCCCCTGCTGGGAAACTGCACACCCATCACATTGAGCACATACATGGTCAGTCCTGTCTGCGCAAGGCAGAGCACAAACTGATAGATCATGTGGGCCACCACATAAGAAGAAACATGCATGCCGGACCGGTGCTCACGCTTG
Source organism: uncultured Eubacteriales bacterium (assembly GCA_902775835.1). The sequence continues at coordinate 2,259 of CACYNZ010000311.1, forward strand.
ATGATTGCACGTTCCCGGCACACCGACTGAATGGAATTGAAGGCTCCGTTCCAGATGGCAACACAGGTCAGCGCAAATCCGCCGATCAGACTGCCTTCCATGTTGATGAAAAACCGCTTCCGGATCACCATGCCCACGAGCGCCGCAATGATTGCCGCCATCGGCAGCACTTTCCAGTCATTCTCATTGATGAAAAACCGTATCTGCTTGCCCAGATAGATCAGGATCTGACTTGCCCTGCCCTTATGGCGAATCCGCCGTCTGCGAACATCCTTGGTTCCCTGCACTTCAGACATGCTGCACCTCCGCGTACTTGAGGATGAATTCGTCTGCCCGTCCCTCGCCGCCTTCTTCTGTGCGGTTCACCGACTTGACAATCTCCTCCATTTTCTCCTTGCCAAAGAATTCGCGTGCCTCCGGAATCGGTCCGAAGTAGGCAAGGCGTCCGGTCCGGTTGGCATCCTTGGCCAGCACGATCACGTCATCGAAAAGATCAATGACGCGGTCCGGCGTGTGCGTAATGACAATGATGATCTTGCCCTGGTCCGCGATCTGCCGCAGCTGCAGAAACAGCTCGCGGGCCATGACGCCGTCCAGGCCGCTGTCCGGTTCATCGAGAATGAACAGGGATGGATTGGAAATGAATTCCATGGCTATGGAAAGACGCTTGCGCTGTCCGCCGGACAGCTTGCTCACCAGACTCTCCTGTACAGGCGTCAGACCGAATATCTTCATCACTTCTTCCACCCGGTCACGTCTTTCCGCTTTGGAAAAATCCACAGGAAGCCGGAGAGAGGCCGCATCCATCAGTGTGCGGTACACACTGTCCGAACCACGCATCAGGTCCTGCTGGGGTACAAAGCCGATATCGTACTGCATTTCCTTGTAGTTCTTGTACATGTTCCGGCCATTGAGCACCACTTCCGCCTTGGCTTTCTCATAGCCATTGATGGCATTGAGGTATGTAGTCTTGCCGGCACCGCTGCCGCCGAGAAGCAGCACCATGTGACCGGGCTGAATGTACATATGGATATCCCGCAGCAGATATTTCTTTTTGAAGAACTCTGTGGATGTGCGTTCCTCCAGGTTAACGGTCAGCCCCTGATCCAGCACGGCTGCCTTGGAATTGGAAAAGAACTGGCTCGCTTCGTTCTGGAGTTCCATGGCCGTCCACTGAGGCTTGAATTCCTTGAACCAGCCCCAGATAAGAGCGGGAATAAACTCAAAGGTGCACCACAGAAGGATCCACCGTTTCTTCTGGCCGTACACCTCAATCAGACCAAGGTACACGCGGATCGTATAGATAAGCATCACGACTCCGAGGATAATATTGGAAATATCCACCACATCCGCGATCACAGTGCCGGAATCTCCTCCGATTCCCAGGATAAAAAGGAATTCTTCCACAAAATGCATCAGAATAAGGAGGCCCTGCACGCATGCCATCACATGACCTTCCCGTTCACGGTCAGAGGCTTCTCCAAGCCTTGCTTCCCTCAGGCATGGGATCAGTGCTTCCCACATCTTGAACCCGCTCTTCCGGAATATGCCGAACAATCCCACAACATACAGCATGGATTCCACCATAATAATCGGCGCTTTCAGATCAGCCTGAAAGAAGAAATAGATGAGCAGGTTCAGGAAAACAGAAAAGTTCATACGCTCAGCTCCCCTTCGCAGTTCTTGCCAGTTCATGTCGTGAAGACAGCCCTGCAGATCCAGGCTGTGCCCTTATGACACGCTGGGACCCTTGTACTCAAGGCACAGCATGGTAAGGTCATCAAACTGGTCAGCGTCATTGACAAAAGCATCCACCGCTGTCCGCACGTTTTTCAGCACATCCTGGGGCTCGGCATCCGGGGCGGAGTTCAGGGCTTCAATCATCCGTTTCGTGCCGAAAAGCTCCTCGTCCGCATTGGTGGCCTCAGGCACGCCGTCGGTATACACAAACAGTTTGCTGCCCGGCTCCAGCTGGACTTCATATTCCTTGTACCGCATGCCGTCAATGCCGCCCAGCACAAATCCATGCTTGTCATGATAGAGCTCAAACGGTTTCCCGGGCTGCTTGACGGCCGGATACTCATGACCGGCATTCGCGGAAACAAGCTTGCCTGTGGACAGTTCCAGTATGCCAAGCCATACCGTGACAAACATTGCCGCATCATTGCTCGAGCAGATGGCGCGGTTCGTTCTGTACAGAATCTCGGCAGGACTCTTGCCCAGCATGGCTGTGTTCTGCAGAATGATCTTGGATGCCATCATAAACAGCGCAGCCGGCACGCCCTTGCCCGATACATCCGCAATCACCATGC
>CACYNZ010000312.1 GCA_902775835.1 uncultured Eubacteriales bacterium
ATCACCTACAAGCAGGAGGACTTCCCCTCCGGGCTCGGGGTGTTCGACGTGGAGTGCGGACGCTTTGCCGAGAAGCAGCCCTTCTTCTGGCAGACGGACGACCGTCTGGAGGACAACATCACCTGGTGCATTGTGCAGCATCCGAAGTACAAGAGCGCCGGGAAAATGATCCAGCAACTCGCCGACGTCACCGCCAAGAACGGATGCCTGCTCCTGAACGTAGGCCCGCAGGAGGACGGCACCTTCCATCCGGACGCCGTAAAGCAGCTCACGCGCATCGGTGAGTGGCTGCAGGTGAACGGCGAAGCCATCTACTGCACCCGGCCCTACACCATTGCCGGCGAGGGCGTCACCATCGGCACAAACGAGGACTACAACGCTGAGCGTCTCAAGGCCCAGATGAAGGACGGTCTGGCCATGGAAAGCGGACAGTACCATCTCACCGGGGACGATGTGCGCTATACACAGACAGACGAAGCCCTGTACGTGATCGGGTTCGGCATTCCTCAGGACAACACGCTGCATTTACACGCGCTGCGCGAGGGCAGTGAACTGGGGCATGTGCGCTCCGCCCGGATGCTGGGCACGGATGCCCGGGTAGATTTCACACGCGACGGAGAAACAATGACCATCCGTCTGCCCGAAGAGCGTCCGTTCGAGGAAGGTTTTGTGGTCCGTCTGGACAAGGAGTAAGCATTCATGAAACGCATGGACTTCTGCAGCGGATGGACATACCGCATCTGGGGCAGGCCGGGCAGTACGCCGGTCACACTGCCCCATGATTACAGCCAGTTTCTGCCGCGCACGCCGAAAAGCTTTTCCGGAAGCGCCGGCGGCTGGTTTCAGGGTGCCGACATCATCTACGACCGGGAACTTCATGTCACGGAAGACATGCTTTCCCGGCAGGTCATGCTGGAGTTCGAGGGCGTGTTCCCCGGCGCGGAAGTGTATCTGGACGACACCCTGATCGTCCGGCAGCCCTATGGCTGCCTGTCCTTCCTTGCCGACCTGACCCCGCATCTGCGCGCCGGCGTGCAGAAAATCCGTGTGAACGTGCACGGCAATGCCCTGCCCAATGCCCGATGGTACATGGGCACAGGCATATGCCGGCCTGTATACCTGCTCCAGGGCCCGCGGGCACATATCGAACCCCGTGGCCTGCATGCCGACACCGTCCAGGCCGGTGACGACTGGCATCTGAGTGCGCAGATCCGTGTGTCTTCTGAAAGCGTGCACAAAGACCATACCCTGCTCGTCACCCTGAAGGACCCGGAAGGCCTGGCCATGTTCCAGTCCCGTCTCCCCATTACCGAACCCGCGCTCTGCCTGGAAAAAGTCCTGACATCCATCCGGGCATGGACGCCGGAAACCCCGGTTCTCTACACCCTGACCGCGGACCTGTATGCGGATGATGTTCTCCTGGACACCGCGTCCATCCCCGTGGGCTTTCGGGAAGTCCGGCTGGACAGAGAGCAGGGACTGCTGCTCAACGGAAGGCCTATCAAGCTCCGCGGCGGCTGCGTGCACCAGGACAACGGCCTGCTGGGTGCTGTCAGTCTGCCAGGCGCGGAATACCGGAAGGTATCTCTTCTTAAGGAATTCGGTTTCAATGCCGTGAGATGCGCGCACAATCCGCCCGCTCCCGCTTTCCTGGACGCCTGCGACGAACTCGGGCTTCTCGTTGTGGACGAGTTCACGGACATGTGGAACATCGGCAAGAATCCCTATGATTATCATCTGTTTTTTCAGGACCGCTGGAAACAGGACCTGGAAAGCATGATCCTTAGGGACCTCCATCATCCGTCCGTGATCATGTGGAGCATCGGCAATGAAATCCCGGAGCGGGACGGTTCCGGAGACGGATATGTCCTGTGCCGCGCCATGTGCGGCCTTGTACGGGACCTGGACAGGACACGACCTGTCACTGCCGCGCTCAACAATATCGGAAAGCGCCGCCTGGACATGCTCGCCGCCAATGTGCAGAAGGAGGATCCGGACAGCATCGATTATTTCGGTGCCCTGAGCGAAGACTTTCTCGCGCCTCTGGACGTGGCGGGCTACAACTACCTTGCCCGTCGGTACGAGCATGACCTGACCGCCTGGCCTGAGCGCTTTCTCTGCGGCATGGAGAGCGTGGCCGGGGAAGCCCTGGAATGCTGGCAGAAAACGCTCCGGCATCCGAGGGTTATCGGCGACTTCGCCTGGGCTGCCATGGACTATCTCGGTGAAGCCGGCATCGGCCATGTATGGCATCACCCGGAGGACGGGGAAGGCTTCTTTGAGACCTGGCCCTGGCGCCAGGCCAACTGCGGGGACATGGACCTGTGCGGGCGCATGAATCCCGCCGGTAATTATCGCAGGGCTGTCTGGGGCACTCTGGAAAAACCCTGCATCGCTGTGCAGCATCCCGCGCATTTTCATGAGGACGGCGATGTCTCCTACTGGGCCTGGCCGGAGCGGGAAACAGCCTGGATATTCCCGGGCTGGGAGGGGCATCCCATCCAGGTGGACGTGTACAGCGCGGGCCAGTCTGTCACGCTCAGCCTGAACGGCCGGACCATTGGCACCACAAATTGCCGGGACTGCATTGCGTCCTTTGATCTCACCTATGAGCCGGGCCTTCTCGAGGCGGTGGATGACGCGGGAAACCGCAGCAGCATCCGGACTCCGGGAAAGCCCGCCCGCCTTTCGCTCTCAGCACGGCGCTTTGGGAACCTGGCCTGGGTGGAAGCCTGCATCACCGATGATGCCGGAATCCCCTGTGCCTTTGATCACAGGGCCATTTCCTTTGCCTGTGAGGGCGGGGATATTCTCGCCTGCGGAAGCGCCGATCCCGCCTCCGAAGAAGGGTTCCAGTCCGGAAAAGCCCGGGCCTGGCGCGCATCTGTCTGCGCCATTGTCCGGATCCGTGAGGGGAATACCGTCGTTTCCGCCCGGGCAGATGGTCTGCCTCAGGCCGGTTCCATTTCATTTTGATAAATATTTAGTTCAAAATTGACGCTTGTTTATTTCTTCAGTACAATACAGAGGAAAGAAAACCTGCACAGAAAGGGGACTTTCCCATGAAATACACCATGCGTGACATTGCTGAACGCGCCAACGTTTCCCCCGCAACCGTGAGCAACGCGCTCAACGGCCGGGCAGGCGTGAGCAAATCCGTTCAGGAAAACATCCTGGCCATTGCCCGGGAAATGGGCTACGGACTGAACCGGGAGCCCGCCAGGCCCAGGCGGCACATGCGTTTCATCGCCTACCAGGCCCACGGCATGGTGGTCAAGGAAAACCAGTTCTTTTCCGAAATCATTGAGAGCATTCAGCTCGAGTGCCACCGGGCCGGCCTGGACCTGGTGATCAGCCATGTCAATGCGCGGAAGGATGAGGACTTCGCCCGGCAGATGGAATCCTTCCGGGAAGAGGAATGCGCCGGCATCATTCTGCTGGGCACGGAAATGAGTTCCGAGGACCTGAAAAAGTTTGCCGGTTTCGCCTCCCCCATTGTGGTGCTGGACAATCTGTTCCGTCAGGAGCAGGTCCACTCCGTGGTCATGAACAACTGGCAGGCCGGCTATCTGGCCGGCCAGGCGCTTTATGAGGCCGGGCACCGGGATATTCAGCACATTACCAGCAGCATCGGCTTCAGCAATATGACCGAGCGCATGCAGGGCCTGAAGGCTTTTCTCGAGGAGAAGGGCCTGAGCCTCGGGGAAGACAGGATCTGGTCCGTCTATCCCACCATTGACCGGGTCTATGAGGACATGAAGCGTCTGATCCAGGAGCGCGGAAAACTGCCGGAAGCATTTTTCGCGGCCAATGACAGCATGGCCATCGGCTGCATGCGCGCCATCCGTGAAGCGGGCTACCGCGTGCCGGAGGACGTATCCATCATCGGCATGGATGACACGCCCATCTGTCTTGCTTGCACGCCGCAGCTGAGCACGATCCGGGTATTCCGCAAGGAAATGGGCGAGACAGCCGTGCGCATGCTGCTCTCCCTGCCCGCAGACGGCATGCCCTGCGCCCTGAAGACAGAAGTCAGCGTGCAGCTCATCATGCGCGATTCCGTAATTCAAAAGAAATAAGGAGGCTGGACCCCTTGAAGCAGGCGGACAGAATTTACTTTGGCGGTGATTACAATCCCGATCAGTGGGACGAAAAGACACTTCAGGAAGACATGCGCATGTTCCGTAAGGCCGGGATCAATCTGCTGACCCTTCCCGTATTCTCCTGGGCGAAACTGGAACCGGACGAGGGCGTGTACGATTTTGACTGGCTCACGCATATCATTGACGTGATCTGGCAGAACGGCATCCGTGTATGCCTGGCCACTCCCACCACCGCTCAGCCCGCCTGGCTTTCCACCCGGTATCCCGAGGTGCTGCCGGTGGATATCCAGGGCCGGAAGCGTACCCACGGCATGCGCGTCTTCTTCTGCGTGAACAGCCTGAAATACCGGGAACGGGCCGCCGCCATCGCCCATGAGTTCGGAAAGCGCTATGCGCATCATCCGGCCCTGGCCATGTGGCATGTGTCCAACGAGTACGGCACGTCATGCTACTGCCCCACCTGCCA
>CACYNZ010000313.1 GCA_902775835.1 uncultured Eubacteriales bacterium
GGCCTGGAAATGCCCCGCAAACTTGTGATTGGTCACAACGATGAACTCATCCATGAAATCCAACAGATCATTTACAAGCCAGTCCAGAATCGGCTTGCCGCCAACTTCAAGCAATGGCTTGGGAAAGTTCTCCGTGAGCGGATACAGTCTGGTGGCATATCCAGCAGCTAATATGATCGCTTTCATCTTCTCAGGCCTCCGCTCAGATTTACTCCGTCTGCAGAATGACAGATGGATGCAAGATACTTGCCCTCAAGCGCCGGGTATATGGCCAGATACCGCTCGCTCACATGAGCCACCACATCTTCTGCCTTATCCGGATCCACCAGAGCCATGCAGCATCCCTTGAAGCCCGCTCCGCTGAACCGGCCGCCATAGATGCCATCTGTCTCCGTCATGATGTTATACAGGGAGATAAGCTCCGGACAGCCGCACTCATAGTTGTGGACGCTGCTGTATCCCGATTCAAAAACCAGCTTTCCGTATCCCTCGATATCCCCGGCTTTCCACAGATCCACGCCATGCTGTGCGCGGTCGAACTCAGAGAAGAAATGAGCTGCTCTTTTCCGGAACGGCTCAGGCAGCCTGTCCTTATACTCCTCGTACACGGACTTCGGCACATCCCTCAAAACGGCCTCCTTGAACTTCCCATAGGGAAGTCCGGCAAAGGCCAGCAGATTGTATGCAGCGGCCTTGCATTCGTCCTGGCGGAGATTATAGGCGGAATTGGCAAGAGATCTCTCCAGACCGGAGAAGAAGACAACAATGCTGAATTCCTTTCCCCTCCAGGGGATCAGACTGTATCTGTCATCACTGCAGTCCAGATAGAGAAGCTGATCCTTCCGGCACAGCACCTCACAGCTCTGATCCAGCTTTCCGCAGTTCACGCCCACGTATTCATTTTCCGCTTTCTTGGCGGACATGATGGTCTCCCAGGGATCCAGAACGATGCCATTGACCGCAGCCAGTGCGGACATGAAGGCAATAATCACGGAAGCGGAAGAGCTCAGGCCCCCAATCGGAAGCGTACCCTCGATCACAGCACTGATTCCGTTCCTCAGGGGATACTTTTCCCCCAGCATTTTGGCGGCCGCTCTGCAGTGATCCGCCCAGTCCCCGACTTTTTCATCCGGGATGGCATGCACGTGGAACTGGGCACGCTTGGAGAAATTCAGGGACCGGAGCTCGCAGATGCCAGAATCCTTGGTCCCATAGGCAATATGAATACCCTTGTCAATCGCCAGACCGTTGATAGACCCCAGCTGATGATCAATGTGGGCACCAAGGGGAGCAATCCGGTATGGGCAGGAGGCCACTGCTTCCGGATCCTTCTCGTACAGTTCCCTGTATTTCTCTTCACATTTCATGCCTTGTAATACTCCTTATACCATTCTGCAAAGGCACGCAAACCTTCCCGGATTCCGATGGTTGGCTTGAACCCGTAGTCCGCTTCAAGAGCTGAGGAATCGGCATAGGTAACCGGCACATCTCCCGGCTGCATCCCGACCAGTTCCCTGTGCGCTTCAAAGTCATAGTCTGCCGGCAGTACTTCAGCCCTGACCAGCTCTTCCTGGAGGGTCTGAATATAGTCCAGCAGATTTTCGGGAGTTCCGCCGCCAATGTTGTACACAGCATATGGCGGAATCGGCAGGCCGTCCTCTCCTGCCGCTTTTGTCGGTGCTCCGCCCATGACCCTCACAATGCCCTCAACAATGTCATCCACATACGTGAAGTCACGTTTGCAGTTGCCGTAGTTGAAGATTTTGATTGTCTCACCCGCCACAAGCTTCTGCGTGGCGGAATAGTAGAACATGTCAGGCCGTCCGGCAGGGCCGTACACGGTGAAGAATCTCAGGCCTGTGGATGGAATGTTGTATAGCTTGGAATAGGCATGCGCGAGCAATTCGTTGGACTTCTTGGTGGCCGCATACAGGCTGACAGGATTGTCCACTTTGTCGTCCGTGGAAAACGGCACCTTCTTGTTGCCGCCATATACGCTGCTGCTTGACGCATAGACCAGATGTTCGACACCCTTCTGCCCTCCGTCGTAAGAGTGTCTGCAGGCTTCCAGAATATTATAGAAACCGATCAGGTTGGACTCAATGTACACATCCGGATGGTCTATGGAATAGCGGACGCCTGCCTGGGCAGCCAGGTTTACCACCACGTCGAACCTGTATTCCGCAAAGAGTCTGTCCACCAGTTCCCTGTCCCCGATGGAACCCTTCACAAACACATGTCTGACGTTGCTGTTCTGAGCAGCCTTTTCCACAAGGCTCAGGCGGTATTCCTTGAGCGCGGGATCATAGTAGTCGTTCAGATTATCCAGCGAGACAATCGTACCGGCGGATAAAGACTGAAGGAGACGGATCACAAGATTCGCCCCGATAAAACCCGGGCAGCCGGTGATCAGAATCGTTTTTTCATTGAGATCAACTTGGGTTTTCACGTTTCGACCTCCAGTACTTATATTTTTGACTCCTCATGTTTTTCGCACTAAACTCAATCCATCAGCCGGCGTCCGTCATCAAACGCTGAGAACCCTCATCCGTTCATTGAATGATTTTCCGCTTCTCCTGCAAGCAGTCATCATCTGCTTTTCTGTCGGTTCTCTTCCCCTGATCGGCATTGCCATGGCTTTCCCTCAACTGTCCCTTAAGGTGTCCCCTATCGTATCAAAGGGACACCTGATGGTCAAGCCTGACAATGTATCCGGCATGCCAATGATCGTCCACCCTAGAGGAACGGGAAAAACCGGAAGAGCGAAGTTTGCGGCCTTTCCATAGATCCTGCGGTTTCCATGGAACTGGTTACGCTTCCGATCACTCTTTTCCCATAGATCCGCACCCGGATTCCTGTCTGTCTCCCCATCTTCTCCGTCAGATCCTGGAGACTCTTTTCATACTGTTCTCTGCTTATCGCGTTCCGCCCAGGAACTCCGCCAGCAGGTGCTTCTGCCGCTCGAAAAGAATCTGCTTCTTCCCGGCACAGGTGAGGGAGTCCCGGGCAATTTCCTCTGTGGTCATCGTAACCGCTCATTCATGGATTTCTGTCGCTAATCCGTCTGGATGCTTCGCGTGTCATAATGCGCTCACTTTTTCCGCCTTCATGACAAAGATACAGTCACAGTGTCCCATGTGGACAGGGAATCTGTAAATGCTCCTCTGATCCGCAATTCGATGGCGTCATGCTCCTCCGCAGGTTTCTCAAAATCCGGATAAAACCAGTTCGGCATAAACCATTCTTTCAGCTGCTCCATTGCGGGCAGCTCTCCCTCCGCCGCCTCCGGCGTCTTTTCGGCTTCCAGGGAAGCAGCTCTGGCAGAGTGACGCACGACAGCTCACAGGAATAACGCTTCAGCTTATCAGGCAGTCGCAGTGGTCGGCAGCTTCCGATCTTCTCTTTCTCCCACCCGATAATGAATGCCTTCTTCATTCAGTACCTGCAGGAACTCTCTCAGATACCGATCATCCTTTCGGATTGTCTGGAAGCTGATGCAAAAGCGATGGTCCGTAGCATTGACTTCCAGGAGAAGATGTCCATTCGAGATCGTATATGCGCCTTCGATATGCTCCCCTATCCCACCCCAGTCAGTTTGACCGACGTAGCTGATGGTGTAAGTATCAGAAGGCGCATGTGTCAGCAGACTGTGCTCCGCAGCATATTTTTTCTTCTGATCCAGATTCGGCTGATCGTCGATTCCCTGGCGCATCGCATATAACTTTCTGTATTCACGCCAGCTGAATTCCGGTTCCATCTGCAGGAACATGGAGCCCCGGGTGACCGTGCTGATCCTGTCCACAGACCAGGCCTTCATTTTCGGCTGGTATATTGCACGAAGGAATCTGACCAAATCGTAGTGGGTTTCCGGGCATCCCACATCCTTCCTGTAGTTACAGATGATTTTTCCTGAAAGCTGCCCGGCTGCCGGAAAACGCGGGCTGCCGTTTTGAAAAGCAGGGCGGACAGAATCGAATTGGGGCTGCCGTCATTCTCCCGGACGTACTTCATCAGTTCCGCTTTTTCAATAGAGATTCGTTTCTTTCCTTGCGGACTCGAAATAGGCAGCCACACGTTTCAGCTGATCTCTGTCGATATCCGATATCGCCATCTCAATCCTGCTTGCTATTCTCTCGTCGCTATTTTTCACGTTTCAGCAGTTTATACTAATGCATGCCTGAAAAGCCTGCGTCAAGCGAGTTTGGAATTAATCACGTTTCAGCGGTTTTGTCTCAAAATACAGCCGGGGAAATTCCCGGCATAAGTGTTAACTTCCTGAAATTTTCTATCTTGTTGCATTTTCTCAGTCATCATCCGGTGGATCTGATGAGATTAACTTGATCACGCCCTCGGTGCTTTCAGGCATAAAGAGAATTCAACTTTTTTGGTCGAGCAATCGTCATTCAAGATATGGTATTTACTACCCTACTAAATAGCATCGACATACTACATATTGTGTTTTGCTTATAGTCAACATCTCATACTCGGCAATCAGTTTTTCGTCCCAAAATGTGTTTTTTACATAATTTCTGCAACACTTCATACCCGGCAAACAGAAAAATCT
>CACYNZ010000314.1 GCA_902775835.1 uncultured Eubacteriales bacterium
CTTCAGTGCCGAAAGTACTTGGCTGGAGACGGCCCGGGAGGATAGGTCGCTGCCGGATTCCACATACAAGAAGCCTGAACGGCTTCTTTTTTTGCGTTCTCAAAGAGTGTAAATCTGCTGTCGAATCCGCCTGGCATGAATTGGATAGGGCAGTTTATGGTTGAAATGAATCATATTTTTTCTTTGCGTAATATGGAAGTATCAGGAAGATGGTGTATAATTTGGGAAGTAAACACTCAGAACTGAACAAATGATTGGGGGTTGTGTTATGGCTGCGATACAATTCGACCGTGAAGAAGTATTGAAAGCAATTGATGTAACTGTAAGACAGACCATGAATATGGATATGACATGGGACTGGCCATGTGGTGTTGCCTATTATGGTATCTGCAAAGCTGCACTTGCTACCGGTAAGGAAGAATATCTCCAGCTTGTGCGTGACCGTGTGGACGAATATCTGGAACTTGGTCTGCCCACGTGGACAGTGAATACATGTTCCATGGGACACGCCATGCTTACCCTTCATAAATGGACTGGTGATGACAAATACAAGGCTGTGGCTGAAAGCAAAATCGAATATCTTAGGAATAAGGCCCTTAGGTTTGGTGATCATGTTCTGCAGCATACCGTGAGTGCCAATAATGACTTCCCGGAGCAGGCATGGGCTGATACGCTATTCATGGCTGGATATTTCATGCTCAGAGCCGGTGTTGCCTGGAACGATGCTGAACTGATTGATGACGCCCTGAATCAGTATTATTGGCATATTGAATATCTGCAGGATAAGAAGACTGGCCTGTGGTATCATGGATACAATAATATTGAGAAGAGCCATATGTCCGGTTTTTACTGGGGACGTGCCAATGCGTGGGCTGCTTACACCATGAGTCAGGTGGGCAAGGTTCTTCCGCAGTGCTATCTGTATCCGAAATATATGGATGTGGCCGGAAGCCTTTCTGAGCAGCTGGCTGCCTTGAAGCTTCTGCAGACTGAAAACGGTCTGTGGAGAACCATTCTTGATGATCCGGAAAGCTATGAGGAGGTTTCCGCATCAGCTGGAATTGCCGCTGCCATGGTTTCCCGTGGAAATCCGCTGTATATCAAATACATCAATAAATCTGTGCGCGGCATTCTGGACAATATCACACCTGAGGGTAGAGTACTGAACGTATCCGGTGGAACGGCTGTGATGCGGGACCGTGATGGATACCGGAACATCTCCAGAGCCTGGACTCAGGGTTGGGGACAGGGGCTTGCTTTGGCATTCCTGGCTGAAGTATACGATTCCGGGAAAAATGCATCGGATGGAGCGCTATAAGAAAAGGAGTGGGCCTCATGAAAGACAGGTATTCAAAAGGCGGTTTTACGCTTCCGGGAGAAGCAGGGTATGAAGATCTGACACTTCGCCTTGCAGAAGAATGGGGAGCTGATGTAATCCGCGATTCAGATGGTACAAAGCTGTCTTCAAAAATCACTGATGCAGGATACCGTATTTACTCGACAATCTGTATTATCCGGGAACACAATGCATTTGCCATGAGCCATCCGGATTGTCAGCAGCAGACCTTTCTGTCATCCGATCCTGTTCTTGCACAGGACAGCGAGCTGAAAATTGACTTGATGGCAGGCTTCTTTGCTGAGCAGTTTGAAATCAATGCTTCCGAAAAATCCCGGAAGTACTGGCAGGTATGGGACCGGACAGAGAACCGGTTGCTGGACAGATCCCAGTGGACCTATCAGGATGGATGCGTATCAATCTCTGGCTGCACGCCGTATCATCTTTATACAGTCTCTTTCCTCTGCTACAGAATCTGGGAAGAGATCAACATGTATAATCATACGACCAACCATTGGACTTCTGAGCATCTGCGCCAGCTGGATCCCAGACATCCTGAGGCCTGGGCGTATCTTACAAAGTGGCTTGATCAGTGGTGCATTGATAATCCACAGACCAATGTGATCCGTCTGACCTCCCTGTTCTATAATTTTGTCTGGATTTTTGGAAACGACGACCGTCTTCGCAACAGATATACAGACTGGGCAAGCTATGATTTTACGGTGAGCCCGGAAGCACTGGAATGCTTTGAGAAAGAGTATGGATATGCGCTGACAGCAGAAGACTTTATCAATCAGGGAAAGCTTCAGGTCACCCATATGCCGCCCACAAAGGCAAAGCGGGACTATATGGATATGATCCAGCGCTTTGTGGCTGCGAAAGCGCATGAGCTTGTGGAAATCATTCACAAGCATGGAAAACAGGCCTATGTTTTCTATGATGACAGTTGGGTCGGTATGGAACCCAATGGCAAGTATTTTGCTGATGTCGGTTTTGATGGCTTGATCAAATGCGTGTTTTCCGGGTATGAGTGCCGGCTGAATGCGCATGCGAAAGTGCCGGTCCATGAACTGCGCTTTCATCCCTATCTGTTCCCGGTAGGCCTTGGAGGACTGCCCACGTTCTCTGAGGGAGGCCATCCCGACGTGGATGCCAAGGAATACTGGGCACACGTGCGGCGGGCGCTCCTGCGTGAATGTGTGGACAGGATTGGACTCGGCGGATATCTGCATCTTACCGAGAATTTCCCGGAATTCACAGAATGCATCACCGGCATGGCCAGAGAATTCAGGATGATCCGCGAACTGCACAGTGAAGGAAAGCCTGAAGTACTGCCGTGCAATGTTACAGTGCTTACGGCCTGGGGCGAGCTCAGGACCTGGACGCTGTCCGGCCATTTCCATGAGACCTATATGCATCCGCTCATTCATGTCATCGAAGCTTTGTCCGGTCTTCCCGTGAACGTGAAATTCATGGATTTCGAGGATCTGAAAAAGAATGGCCTTGGAGAAACGGATGTAGTGATCAACGCCGGACGTGCGGGAGACGCATGGAGCGGCGGGGATGCCTGGAAAGACGCCGATGTGGTGGCAGCTCTGACAGAGTTTGTCTGCAAAGGCGGCATCTTCCTTGGCGTTGATCAGCCGTCTGCTGTGGAAGGATATGCTTCCTTCTTCCGCATGGCCCATGTGCTTGGCGTGGATGAGGATACAGGAAGCCGTGTCTGCCATGGAAAGTGGGCATTTGAGACGTCCAGCGTACCGGGACTGGATGTATCTCCTGAGCTGCTGGGTGAAAAGAAGAATCTGTTCCTGACTGACGGTCAGGGAAAGGTACTCAGTGAAAAGAACGGAATACCTCAGATGGTGATCCATTCTTATGGGAAAGGATATGGAATCTATCTTTCTTCCTTCCATGTGTCTCCGGAAGCTTCAAGGCTGCTGCTGAAACTGCTTATGTTCGGGCGTGAAGATCAGCTGTTGTACATAGCGGATCATCCCTGTGTGGACTGTGCGTGGTTTGCTTCATCAGGGACGCTTGCCGCGGCAAATTACAGCATGGAAAAAGTGAGCACAGTGATTCATACCCCTGAGAAGGATATGCCGGTTGATCTGGAACCCATGGAACTGAAACTGATCAGGCTCTGAGCGTCATCATGACGGGAAACAGAGGCGGAGATTGCTCTGTCTCTGTTTTTTTATATTTTCTTTGAAAAGAGTGTGAGTTTTTCCATTGCATAGAAGCGTGCATATGCGATACAATGCACATATGTAAAGTAAATGGATCCTTTCAGGAACCGGGAAGCGAGCATGAGGAAAGGAGCAGCCATGGAAAGAAGTAAGCTGCGGGAACAGTTACAGTTGTCACCGCTTTTTGCCGGAGCCGATACATCTGGTCTGACCGTTCGGGAGAGATCTTTCCTTCCCGGGCAGACGGTAAAAGATTCCCTGAATGATATTCCATGTCTGGGCGTTGTCATAGAAGGGCTCGTCAATGTTTTCTCGGTGGCACCCGATGGCAACAGTGTACTGCTGAACCGTCTGGAACGGGGTGGATGTTTTGGAATCTGCAATCTTATGAGTGAAGATCCCATGGAAACCGTACTCATCAGTTCCGGAAATTCAACCGTGGTGTATGTCCCAAAGGCAGAATATCTGCTCCTTTGCAAAAGCAATGTGTCCATTGCGATGAAATACGCGGAAGTCTGCAATCAGAGGCTTCTGTTTCTGCTCAAGCGTATATCCATGCTGACCACGCAGACCAGCCGCGGAAGGCTGCTGTCCTATTTGATTCTGCATGCCAATGAGGAAGGAGTCATCTTTCTCAATGGATCAAGGGATTCCCTCGCTTCTGCGCTGAATATCAGTCGTGCAGCGCTCTATCGTGAACTGCGATATCTGTCAGATCACGGGGTGATGGAGATGAGAAAGAGCTCTGTGCGGATCATGAACCGGGATCAGATGATGCAGATGCTTTATGAGATAGATTAACCGAACCATGCGTTCCATAGAAAAAGTTGGACTGTCGATTGAAGGCAGTCCAACTTTTTTATGGAATGATTCCGGGATTGGAATTACGGCGATTCTTCAGAGCTTGCCAGATACTGGAAGCACAGATTCATGTAGATGGTATGCGCAATGGCCGTTACAACGGAACGAATCAGCACCTGATCGGGGGAAAACGACTCTTCAGACGAATCTTCATCAGCTGGAATGGAGAATACCTCA
>CACYNZ010000315.1 GCA_902775835.1 uncultured Eubacteriales bacterium
TGATGATCATTGACGGCACCCGGAATGAACGCATCCTGCATGCGCTGGAAAACCGGCTGTCGGAAGCCGGAATCGCGTTTGAAGACAGAAAGCTGGAAAAGTACAAGGGCATCATCTACAAAAGAGCATAAGCCATGTCCTGACCCCGCCGGCAGACCCGGATCTTCCCGGACGAAAGCACCCCGCAGAGCATTTCAGCCCTGCGGGGTGTTCCTCATGATGCCGGTTTCCGGTACTGAAGCCAGATCTGCCACAGAAGCGAAATCATGGCATACAGTGCACAGGCGGTCACCAAAAAATAGCAGAAATCCCTGACGAGAAAAAAGCTTGTCGTGCGCAGGCCCATCAGCAGAAGATGCGCCAGGAGATAGGATATCGGGGCAAAAAACACCTGCCGGAAAATCCAGCTCCGCTTCCATCCGCGGAAAATGAGCCATAAAAGCCCGGAAAGCAGCGCCGCCGCACCGGCGATGAGCACATAGTATGCCAGTGCCAGGCGCGCCAGCACCTGCACGCCGCCGTTCATCGGCTCGCCCCACAGGAGTTTCTGCGGCTGTTCAAAGCCGTAGATCAGCCGGTCCGGCACGGGACAGATCGTCATGCTTCCCTCCTGCAGCAGCAGCGGCGCCTGACTGAAAGACGGCTGCATGCCGAAGCCCTGGATCACAGCCGTCACCGTGCCGTCCTCCTCCATGACTTCCGTCTGAGTCCCCCTGATCCTGCCGTCCATCTTCAGCACCAGCGCTTCCCGGCCTGACGCGGGAAGACCGCTTTCCGCGTCCGAAATTCTCACATCCTGCGTCAGGACATCGTCTGAATCCCGCGTTTCAATCCCGGTGACCTCCACCAGCCCCTCCTCCCAGGGAATAGGCTTCAGGCTGCCCGCATGATAATAGTAGATAACAATGCAGACAAAGACGATAAGCCCGGCAGTAAGCGCTGTCCACCAGCGCCGCCTGCGGATCTCCCGCTTCAGCGTCCGCAGCCCTGACGCCGTATCCACCGTGCCAGATTCATGCACGTCCATCTCAGCATATCTTTTCTGACATTCCTGGCAGTCCTGCAGATGCTCCTCAATCAGCGACTGCGTTTCCGGCTCTGTCATCTTCTCCGCATACAGCGGGAGAAGATCCCTGACGACAGCACATGGCAGTTTCATGTTCATGCCTCCATTTCCTCCTTCAGTCTTGCGCGTGCTCTGTGGTATACCACACAGGCCCAGTTTTCCGACTTGCCGAAAATCTCTCCGATATCCCGGAAACTGAGCTGGCCCAGTGTCCGCAGCGTGAACACTTCACGGTAGGGTTCATCCAGGCGGTGCAGAAGGCGGTGGATACGCATGCTTTCCTCCCGCTCCATAATGGACTCCTCCGGGCCGGTGCCCGGATCCGGTATCTCCGACGCGTCGTCAATGGGCTGCGGCTTCTTCTTCCGCTGTTCGGAAATCCAGAGATTCCTGGCAATGCTGCAGAGCCAGCTTTTCACGCTGCTGTCGCCCCGGAACCCGTCCAGGGACCGCATGGCCCTGAAGAAGGTCTCCTGGGTGATCTCCTCCGCGGCCTGCGGGTTCCGGGAAAGCGAGAGCACATACCGGTAGACCGGATCAAAGCAGCGCTCATAGATCTCATCAAAGGATTCAGGTTCCACCGGCTTTTCCCCCCTTTCACCATATTGGACGCAAACCGCGCGCAAATCTTACAGAACCTCAGAAAGATTTTTTCCCGCTGTCCTATGCGTGTACAATGCCGTGTTTCCACCATCCCCTGCAGAGCCCCCGGCAACGAACGGAGACGGCTGACCAAGAAAAAAAGCGGGATGCTCCGTCATGAACCGGTCATGACATGGAAATCCCGCTCCAGGTTTTACAGGTTTTCTGCCCGCCCGCCGAGCACCACGCCGCCTTTCCCGGCCTTTTCCCGGGAAATCCGGACAAGGCCGATCGCGGTGGAAATAATGGTAAACACATCGAAGGCAAATGCGGTATAATTCATCAGGGACAGATCAAAAACGGCCCAGAGAATCTGCCCGAAGATGATGGAGCACTTGAGCACCCGCTCATCCTTCTGGTCCAGAAACAGGGTGAAGACCACCGCGGCCACAATCGGCAGCCAGCCGATCCAGCCAATCCCGTTGAAGGCGGCGGAAACCACCACCTGCACCGCAATGAACATCCACTTGACCGGCTGCGTCAGATCCCGTTTCAGGGTATAGAGATTCCGCACGGTGCTGATCATGTTGGAAATGAATCCGGTGACGCCTCCGAGCATGAGATTGGAAATGCCCATGATCACCCACTGGACGCACTGCATGCCCAGGATCTTTCTGCGGTCCTTCATCAGACCGATGGCCACCATCAGAATACAGCCGGCAAAGGAAATCACATTTGCAAGAACTATCATCGCGAACTCCTGTCTATTCCGCAAAAAAAGCGGCACTTCATGACCGTGCCACCGTCAGGAAATGCGCCCGTCTGCTCATTCCCGGCGGGCGGAGGGAATCATAGCACATGGGCAGGAATTCATCAAGCCATACTTTCGGAGTTTATTGACATATGTCAGTTACAGCCGTAGAATATATCTGACATATGTCAGAAAGGAGTCTTTATGCCCAGACCCATTCGATGCCGACGGATTGAACAGCTTCCGCTCTACCGCAGTTTTTCCCCGGATGATCTGTCCGCCGCGGAAAGTGTGCGGATGACGCTGGATGAGTTCGAAGCGCTGCGTCTGCTGGACGACGAAGGACTGACCCAGCAGGCCTGTGCCGAGCGGATGAACATAGCCCGGACAACCGTCACGGCCATCTATGACAGTGCAAGGCGGAAGGTTGCCGACGCGCTTGTCCATGGAAAGCGCCTGCTGATTACCGGCGGCTGCTGCAAATTCGGTCCCATAAAGCTCCCGGAGCATTTCATCCCGAAAGGAAGCGCAGACATGAGAATTGCCGTCACATATGAGAACGGAGACATTTTCCAGCACTTCGGACACACTCCGCAGTTCAAGGTGTACGATGTGGAAAACGGAAAGATCGTCCGGGAACAGATTCTTGATACCAACGGAAGCGGACACGGCGCACTGGCCGGTTTCCTGAACGGTGCCGGTGTGGACGCACTGATCTGCGGAGGCATCGGCATGGGGGCCCAGATGGCGCTTTCCGACGCCGGAATCCGTCTGTATGCCGGCGTACAGGGCTCCGCGGACCAGGCCGCAACTGCTCTGGCCCAGGGAAGCCTCGCCTATGATCCCAATGCGCACTGCGATCACCATGAACACCACGACGGGGACTGCGGGCATGAGCACTGTGCCGAGCACAGCTGTCCCGGAAACTGAGCCCGGGAAATGAACAGGCCGGGAAAGACGCTGTCTGTCTTTCCCGGCCTGTTTTTTACTGTTCCGCCACAATCTCGGAAACCGCCACGAGCACGGCTTCCCCGCTGATGGCAATCCGGTCTCCCCGCTTCTCGCAGTGGAGATATCCCCCGCGCCGCGAGGCCTGGTAAGCCCGGATGCTTTCCTTTCCCAGCACACCGAACCAGTAGGGTGCAATCTGGCAGTGGGCCGATCCGCAGACCGGATCTTCCGGAACCGAAAGGCCCGGGCAGAAGCTCCTTGAAACGCAGTCCGTATCCTTTCCCCGGGCGGTGGCATTCTGCACGCGCCCCGGCAGGAGCAGCATCTTTGCCTCATCCACTTTCATGTCCCGGACCTGCTCCTCCCCGGCAAACACGCAGACCAGGTCCACGCCGAGAAAGGCCTGTACCGGGCGTACGCCGAAGGCGGCTTCCATGGCATCGCTCACCGGGATTTCCTCCTGCTCATAGACCGGGAAATCCATTTCATAGAGACTGCCCTTCCGCTTTATGGTGAGGAGCCCGCTGCGGGTATGGAACTGAACCGATTCGCTTCCGGGCTCCACCATGTTCAGAATCACACAGGAAGAGGCAAGCGTGGCATGTCCGCACAGATCCACTTCATAGGCGGGCGTGAACCAGCGCAGATGATATCCTTCCTTCTCCCGGACAATGAATGCCGTCTCGGACAGATTGTTTTCCATGGCCAGCTTCTGCATGAACTCCTCGGAAGGCCACGCATCCATCACACAGACCGCCGCAGGGTTCCCTGAGAATGGATGGCCCGTAAACGCGTCCACAATATACTGTTTCACAGAATTCCTCACTTTCCCTCTGCGTCTCCCCGTGCCAGCGCCTGAAGCGTTTCTCCGCTCACGCGGTACGTTGTCCACGCTTCCATGGGCACCGCGCCCAATGACCGGTAAAAGTCGATGCTCGGCCGGTTCCAGTCAAGGCAGGACCATTCCAGGCGCCCGCCCCCGCGCTCCACCGCAATGGCGCCAAGCTTCCGGAGCAGTGCCTTTCCGTATCCGCGTCCCCGGTATTCCGGGAGCACGAACAGATCCTCCAGATACAGCCCCGCACGGCCCAGGAACGTGGAAAAGTTATGAAAGAACAGGGCAAACCCGACTTCCCGGTCTCCCTCCATCGCAAAGAGCACTTCCGCCTTCCCGCGGTCAAAGATCCACTCGCGCA
>CACYNZ010000316.1 GCA_902775835.1 uncultured Eubacteriales bacterium
CATGGGCCTGGGCGGGTGTCCCAATTACAACAATGAGCCCTTCCAGTATACAGAGGCGCAGATGAGCAAGCGCATCCGCAAGATGCGCCGGGCTCTGAAGCGCAGCGGCGGCGTGGACATGGTGATCACGCATGCGGCCATCAAGGGGCATGGGGATGCCGACGACTACGCGCATCGCGGGTTCGAGTGCTTCCTGGACCTTGTGGAGAAGTATCATCCAAAGTACTTTATTCACGGGCATGTGCACCAGAGCTACAACTGGAATATTCCCAGACAGCAGCAGCTGGGCGACACCACGATCATCAATGCCTATGAACGGTTTGTTCTTGAAGTCTGATTTCCGGGGAGGGATCTGAATGAAGTGCCGGTCGGCAGTTCTGCTGATGCTTCTTCTGCTTCTGTGCGCGGCACTGGCGCTGGGCGAGAGTGCCCGGGTGGCCACGCCCGGCGGAAAGCTGAATGTGCGCCGGGAAATGGATGAAAAGAGCCGGATTGCATTGTATGTGCCCAATGGCAGCATTGTGGACGTGGAGGAAATCGGGGACGAGTGGACCCGGATTGCCTATAAGGGGAAAAGCGGATACGCCAAGACAGACTATCTCCTGCTCATGCGCGACATGGTGGGCAGAATGCTGTATCCGGATGCCGGAACGGTGCTGATTCTCGAGTCCCCGGAGGAAGGGGCGCCTCTGGCCGGTCTGTGCCCGGCATGGGAAAAGGCGGAAATTCTTGCCTATGACAGTCCCTGGGTGAAGGTGCGCTGCATCGGTGAGACGGGCGGGAACGCGGAAGGCTACGCCCTGGCGGAAGCGTTCTCCCGGCAGAATGCGGAAACCGCCCCGGTTCCGGAGTATCTTACCCTGAAGGCCAGAGCGGTGCAGGATACGGAAATGTACCGCGACTCCGGGAAGAAGCATGTCTCCGGAAGCCTGAAGGCGGGTACGGAAGTCCTTGTGACGGAAGTGGAAGAAACGGTATGCCTCGTCACGGGCGGGGCGTGCGGGTACGTGGACTGCGCATCCCTGCAGCTGCTGAGCATCGATGAGGAGGAAAGCCTGATCACATCCGAAGCGGTGGCGGCGCTGGATACGGCGGAAAGCTACCTGGGCAAGAAATACAAGAACTTTCAGAAGGAAGAACTCTACGGGATTGTGAAGGAACACGAGAGCGGGTATGTCTGCATGTTCCTGAACCTTTCGGACCGCCTGCGGTACGTGGTGCTGATGTCCGAAAAGGGAAAGGCCCTGATGACGGCACGCTATCCGCAGTTTGCGGACCCGGTGGAGGAACGCCTTCCAGAGGGTGAAATGCATGTACATGCGGAACCGGCAGTGCTGAAGGTGGGCGAAGTGCTGGATGTCACGGTGGAAGCCTGGACGGACAGCATTTCCTATACACTCAAGCATGAGGATGAGGAACTCTTCTCCACCGGCTGGGTCACGCACGGAAAGGCAAGCTACCGGCCGAGGGAAGAAGGCGCCTATGCGCTGACGGTGCAGGCCCGGGATGATCAGGGCCTGGAGCGCACGGAAACGGTGGTGTTCCAGGTGCAGGGGAGCGCATCCACGGTGCCATCGGAAACCCTGATCTATTCCCAGAAGGACGGCTGGTGGGGTGACAAGGCCTACCGGAAGAGTGACCTGGAGCAGTCCGGATGCGCCATATTCGCGCTGGCCCATATTCTGAACCGCATGGGGATCACCGGTCACGAGACACTGCCGGAGGAACTGGCGGTGACCTATGCACTGTGCCTCACGGTGGACGGAACCAATAATGGGCGGCTGATCCGGGAAGCGGCGGAACAGTTCGGGTTCACCACGCAGAATAACCTGGTGAAGGACAAGAAGGAAATCCGCAACATGCTGGAAGATGGCGACCTGTTCACCTTTTCCATCTGCCGCGGGCATATCGCCATGGTGGCGGGCCTCAGTGAGGATGGGAGCATGGTCCGGGTGGTGGACTCAGCCCCGCTGGCAACCTTCGAGCGGATCAGGAACGCGGAGATGTACCGTCAGACCCGCAGCGGGAGATACATGCCGGTGCGCAGTCTGGATGATTTCCCGGAGAGCCGCTGGTACATGGAACTGAATGAATACGGCGGACTGGAATACTATCTGACCCTGGACTATGTGGCCCGGCGCGGCGTGCGCCTGGTCCGGCCGGCGTCAGAAGAATAAAAAACGGCAAGCAAAAAGAGGATGGCCAGCGGCCATCCTCTTTTGATTTGAGCATTACTTGTTGTAGAGTTCGCGTGCCTTGTAGTGGGTGTGGAGCAGCTCGTGGGCCTTGTGGCTGCCGGGCTTGTCCAGATAATCTGCATACAGCTGCTTGAGCTCTTCATTTTCATGGCTCTTGCGCAGGGGCTTTTCACGATCCTCGCCATACAGCGCCTTGGCGCGCTCCACGCGGATATCGCAGTCCATCTTCACGGAAGCGGGAACGATGGGCTGACCGCCGCCGTTGACACAGCCGCCGGGGCAGGCCATGATTTCGATGAAGGCGTAGGGCTTCTCACCCTGCTTCACGCGCTTGAGCAGTTCAGTGGCATTGCCGGTTCCGCTGGCAACAGCCACCAGGACTTCCTTGCCGTCGAGGTTGATGGAAGCTTCCTTGATGCCTTCCACGCCACGGACCTGATGGAATTCCACATCTTCCAGCGTCTTGCCGGTGATGGTCTCATAAGCGGTACGCAGAGCAGCTTCCATAACGCCGCCGGTGGCACCGAAGATGACGCCGGCACCGGTGGACTCGCCGCACAGGCTGTCGAAGTCAGAATCCGGCAGATTCACGAAATCAATACCGGCCTGCTTGATCATGCGGGCAAGCTCGCGGGTGGTGATGACGGCATCCACGTCGGCCATGCCGTCGTGACCCAGCTCGGGACGGTCAGCTTCGAACTTCTTGGCCGTGCAGGGCATGACGGAAACGACCGCGATGGTCTTGGGATCGATATTGTTCTTCTCTGCATAGTAGGACTTGATGATGGCGCCCAGCATTTCGTGCGGGGACTTGCAGGAAGACAGGTTGGGCAGGAACTCGGGATGATAGGTCTCGCAGTACTTGATCCAGCCGGGAGAGCAGGAGGTCATCATGGGCAGCACGCCGCCGTTGGTGATGCGCTCAACCAGTTCGTTGGCTTCCTCAACAATGGTGAGATCTGCGCCGAAGTCGGTGTCAAACACGCGGTCAAAGCCCAGACGATGCAGGGCAGTGGCCATCTTGCCGGTCACGCTGGTGCCCATGGGCAGGCCGAATTCCTCGCCCAGAGCGGCACGCACGGCGGGAGCGGGCTGCACCACAACATGCTTGGTGGGATCGTTGATGAGGTCCCAGACCTTCTTGGTCTCGTCCTTCTCATACAGAGCGCCAACAGGGCAGTTGACAATGCACTGTCCGCAGTTGATGCAGCTCATTTCGCTGAGCTTCATCTCCCAGGGGCTTTCGATGGCTGTCTTGAAGCCGCGGTTCACGGGTCCGATGACGCCCACGTTCTGGATCTTGGAGCAGACAGAGACGCAGCGGCGGCACAGAATGCACTTGTTGTTGTCGCGGACAATGGAGGGAGACAGATCATCGATGGTGTAGTTGTTGCGGACGCCTTCGTAGGCATCTTCTGCTTCCACGCCCAGCTCAAGGCACAGCTTCTGCAGTTCGCAGTTCTGGCTGCGGATGCAGGAGAGGCACTTCTTCTGATGGGTGGAAAGGGTGAGCTTCAGGATGTTCTGGCGATACTTGCGGATCTGGGGCGTGTTGGTCTTGACCACCATGCCGTCGGCCGCAGGCAGCACGCAGGCAGCCTGGAGGGAACGGGCGCCGGAGTCCACCACGCACATGCGGCAGGCACCGAGCTCGTTGATATCCTTAAGGAAACAGAGGGTGGGAATACGGATGCCGACCTGCTTGGCGGCCTCCAGAACCGTAGTGCCCTGGGGGACCTGAACCTGCACGCCGTCGATGGTAAGGCTGATTAATTTCTCCATGATTCAATCCTCCAGCACACTCAAACTTTGATGATCGCGCCGAAGCGGCATTTCTCCATACATGCGCCGCACTTCAGGCACTTGTTCGGATCAATCTTATGCTGCTTCTTGACTTCGCCGGTAATGGCTTCGCCGGGGCAGACGCGCGCGCAGGCCGTGCAGCCGCGGCACTTGTCGGTGATGACATACTGCAGAAGCGCCTGGCAGTGATGAGCGGGGCACTTCTTGTCGCGGATGTGGGCGACATATTCATCGCGGAAGAATTTGAGCGTGGAGAGAACCGGGTTCGGGGCAGTCTGGCCCAGGCCGCACAGAGCCGTGGACTTGATGGTCTCAGCCAGCTCTTCCAGCTTTTCGATATCGCCTTCCTGGCCCTGGCCCTTGACAATGCGGTTCAGGATCTCCAGCATGCGCTTGGTGCCTACACGGCAGGGAGTGCACTTGCCGCAGCTCTCGTCCACGATGAAGTCCAGATAGAAGCGGGCGATATCCACCATGCAGTTGTCTTCGTCCATGACGATCATACCG
>CACYNZ010000317.1 GCA_902775835.1 uncultured Eubacteriales bacterium
GGCCTCGAGGCTGATGTGCAGATGGAGGTGAATCCCGTCCTGCGCGAAAAGAAAAAGGGCCGTTTCCTTCGTTTTTTAAGGCTCGGCCTCATGGTGCTGCTTCTCCTGATCGCAGCCGTTATCACCTATCTCGTGGTCATTCTGGTGCATCCCCAGCATGAGGAGGGCACCCTGACCGCTTCCCCGGCGCCATTTAGCACGCCCGGCAGCGGATATGTGCTGGAAAGCGCGGACCAAGTGCCTGAGCTCCTGGGCGCCTTTCCCGGACCTGTGCTCCTTGCCGCGGACTCCTCCCCGCTTCAGCTCCTTGCAGGACAGTGGGAGGACCGCAGGGTTCAGGACGGGTACGCGCGCTGCCTCACCCTCGTCTATGAGCTGGACAGTGTGCGCTGCACGGTCCAGTCCATCGCGCCGGGCAGTGACCCCGCGCTCTATGACCGCGGCGCCTTCCATCTCGTTTCCCGGGACTGCATGATCGCCGGCCGCCCAGCCGCCGCCTTTGAAAACGGCTCCGAGCTGCGCGTACAGCTTACCCTGGACGGCATGCTTTACTCCGTCACCCTGCCCCTGCGCAGTGAGGAACTAACGGATACCGTGCTCCGCTCCCTCGCCTTCAGCGCAGGACCGGACACGCAGCCCTGAACGACCAAAGGCCGGACAAATGCCCGGCCTTTTTCCTGTTCACAGATCCTCAGCGCCTACATCCCTCAGGTATCTGCACTGCTCCTGCGTGAGCACGGCATCCCCGGCTTCCTTCAGCGCGAGCACATGCTCCATCCGGCTGGCCCCGGCCAGCGCAAAGGTGGGAAACGGCTGACTGGTCAGGAACGCCAGGGAAAGGGCGGTCATGGAAAGCCCGGTATGTGCCCGGAGCTCACGCATCCGTTCGTACACGGCAAGGTTTTCCGGGGTCATGTACGCATCCCTGAGCCTGTCCGGCAGACTGTTCTCATCCAGCTTGGTGAAAAAGCCGTGAGCCTGCGCGGTAAAGCAGCAGCAGACCATGCCCGTTTCCCGGTGCATCCGAAAGGCTTTGCCGTCCATCCGGCACAGCGTGGGATCCCCGAACGATGCGGGCTTTGCCAGGGAGAACTGCAGCTGATTGGCAATGATGCGGTTCAGGCCATGCTCCCGGGCATATGCGTCCGCTTCCAGAATCCGCGCACTTGTCCAGTTGGACACGCCTGTCATGCGCGTATATCCGTTTTCCACCAGTTCCTGCAGGGTTTCCACAATCTCGCCCACCGGCCTGCATATGTCATCCCGGTGCAGCCAGTAGATATCCACATGGTCCGTACCCAGAGCTTCCAGGCTCTCCGCCATGTCCTGACAGATGCTCCGGCGGTCCAGCCGGCTCTTTGCCATGTCCCGGATCGGCGGATGCGCGCCCTTGGTGCTCAGGAAAATCTTCTCACGGTTGTGCCGCTGTGCCATCCATCGGCCAATGACGCGCTCGCTTTCCCCGTTTTTCGGGGTCACAAAATCCCCGTATACATGCGCCGTGTCCAGAAAGTTTCCGCCCAGCTCCATGTACGCGTCCATGAACGCCCAGGCTTCCTCTTCCGGGCACCTCCCGCCGAAGTCCGTGGACCCGAGACCGATCACGGAAACCTGATACGGTCCGAATGCCTGCTTTCTCATTCCCTGTCCTCCTCCGCCCGGCTCCATGCACACATGCCGGGCATGTCTGCCTCTCTGTTCGCCGCCATGCAGGCGCTTCCTGCAATTTTCAACAAAAGAACGGGAGCGTCCCAGAATCATGAGACGCTCCCGCTTGAATTCCCGAAGGAACCTGCCGATCAGGCTTCCTTGCTGTCCAGATATTCCTGAATGCTGGCCAGGACTTCATCCGCGTCCAGACCATGCACCTGGCAGGCCAGTTCCAGGCTCTCGCCGATGGAAGACGGGCAGCCAACGCAGTGCATGCCGCACTGAACCAGGACATTTGCGATACCCATATCATAATGGAGCATTTCGCCCATGGTTGTCTCTTTCGTGATTTCCATACCGTTTATTCCCCTTCCGAAATTGTTCGTGCAGCCTTGCCGCGCTGTGAGTATACACCTTTTTTCCCGGCATGCAAGAGCACTTTTGTGCTTTCGGTCACGCTTCCGGAACGGATTCCGGCGCCGTCTCCACCATACCGAGTTCTTCCATGACCTGCGGAATCCGGGCCGCTTCCTCCGGTGCCAGTTCCGGATAGCTGGGATGCATCTCTTCCAGTGTTTTCACCAGGATTTCGCTGACCAGATACCGGGTATACCACTTGTTGTCCGCCGGCAGCACATACCAGGGCGCATAGGGCGTGCCTGTGGCATTGATGCAGTCCTCATAAGCCCGGTCATAGCTGTCCCAGTCCGCGCGCTCCTTCATGTCATTGGTGGAAAGCTTCCAGCGCTTCTCATTGCGCTTGATGCGTTCCATGAAGCGCTCCTTCTGCATCTCCTGGGACACATTCAGAAACAGCTTGATCATCCTGTACCCATTTTCATACAGATACTCTTCCCAGTTCCTCAGCTGCTCATAGCGCTTCTCAAAGAAGTCCGCCGTGATGCACCGCTGCGGGATATGATAGCTCTGTTCCAGGTGATGCACCTTCACCACCAGCACATCCTCATACTGACTCCGGTTGAACACCCCGATCTTTCCCCGGGGCGGGAGCGCGCAGTGGATGCGCCACAGATAGTCATGGCTCAGTTCCGTGGGGTTGGGGGCCTTGAAGGAATGCACTTCCAGCGCAGCCGGGTTCAGCGCGGAGAACACCTTTTTGATCAGGCTGTCCTTGCCTGCCGCGTCCCGGGCCTGAATAACCACCACAAGTCCTTCCTCGCCGGAAGCATACAGTTCTTCCTGCAGTATGGCGGCACGCTCCAGGTTGTGTTCCATCCGGCGGTTCAGTTCGGACTTCTGCTCACGCGCGTCCCCTGCCGTGGTGGGTGCCGCCGTCATGTCCAGCCTGCGGCTTCCGTCATAAAGATAATCTTCCAGGATCACAGTATCCAACGACTCCTTGCTGTTTCGTTGAAAAAAAGTATATCAGGGCTTACCGCAAAAAACAAGCAGTCTTCAGCGCGCTTTCGCGTGTCCGGGCCGGACCCGGTCGCCTCACATGCTTTTCAGTTTTTCTCCACCACGCCTGTGCTGTCAAAAAGCCGGGAAATGAGATAGAGCGGATAACAGGTCAGCCAGTCCTGCTTTCTGTAACCGGCCATGGAAAACCGAGCAGACACAGCTTCCGGATATTGTTCATGAAACAGTTTCAGTGATTTTGCTTTCAGATTTTCCTCCGCTTTTACTTCAATTGCATAGATTTTATCCTCATCCTGTGTAAGAAAATCCACTTCCTGCTGTGAATTCTCCGGATGAAAATAATATATGCCGCCCGGGCACAGCGACATGAGTTGCTGGAGCACATACTGCTCTGTAAAAGCTCCTTTGTATTCCTGAAAAATACTGCTGCCAATCAGAATCTGTCTGGAAGGAACCTCAGAAAGCGCCCCCATCAGTCCGCAGTCAAGATAATAGAGCTTGAAAGCATCCGTTTCCTCATAAAACTTCAGTGGTATACCAGCTTTTTTTATACGTGAAACCTTATACACCAGCCCGGCATCAGAAAGCCATTGCAGCGCAATTTCATACTCCCCGGCCCGCGCTCCTTTGCGAATATGCCCGTATACGATTTTTTTGTTTTCCCTGGCGAGTTGCTGTGCGATAGACGGCCATATCTGATGAATCCGAAGCGCGGTATTTGTATCGGCATGTTTTGATATATCATCATCATAATCCTGAAGAATCTGCCGCTGGATTTCGCGCACTTCATTCAGGTTCTCATGCTTTATAAAGCTGTAAACAGCTTCCGGCATTCCCCCTGTGAAATAATACTGACGCAGAAGCTCAATCCACTGATCTGAGAGGGTCGATATTTCTTCCGGCGGATCCTTCTCCAATGCCCGGCACATCACGTCCCCTCTCCTAGCCCGTACAAACTCCATAAAGTTCATCGGATACAACGTCAGTTCATTGATTTTCCCGACCGGAAATGAATTCTCGCCCCGCATTCTGATTCCAAGAAGAGAACCGGCTGCGCAGATATGATAAGAACGGGCATCCTCGCAAAAATACTTCAACGCCTGAAGTGCCCTTGGAACCTCCTGTATTTCATCAAGTATGATCAGCGTTTTCCCGGGGATCATTTCCATCCCTGTCAAAGCGCTGATCCCTCTCAAAATCCTGGAAACATCAAAATCCAGCTCAAACAGTTCTTTTGCAGAAGGGGTTTTGTCACAGTTTACCACAGCTGTCGTTTTGAATTCCCTTCGTCCAAACTCCTCAAGCAACCGTGTTTTCCCAACCTGTCTCGCGCCTTTCAGAGTGAAGCCTCACACGACTGAAGTCGCGTGCTTCCAGGGATTTAGTCCCCGGACTGCCTTTCTACCATACAGCCAAAGCTCAGCACCGACGATGTTAGACCGCCAATGCCGCACTCAGGCTAATTAAAGTAGATAA
>CACYNZ010000318.1 GCA_902775835.1 uncultured Eubacteriales bacterium
TGTAGCTTGCCGCCATGATCGAAAGGATCATGACGAAGATCGAGAAGAAATACTGCACGCCGAATTTCGTGCCGAAGCCGGGGCCGTCGCTTCTTCCGAGGTATTCATCCTGCGTCAGCACCTCGATGTCGATCTGCATCGTGATATGCCCCTGTGCATCTGAAACAGCGCAGAGCCGCAAAGATAATGCAGCGCCGGTATCTGCCTTTTGCAGCCGGACAATGAGTGCATCGAGAGGGCTGACCGCCCTGTCCTCCGCCGTCAGAGGCGCCATCCGGTAGCCCTGCGTGAGGTAATGCTGCACGAGCAGACGCCCAGTCTCCATCCGCAGCATTTCATTGCCAAGCCGCTCATAGGCAAGCGCTGTTTCCGCCTGAAACCGTTCCTGCCAGTCACGCAGCCGGGTGAGCAGGTCGTGCAAAATCTCAGGCGACGTATCAAGCGGATCGCCGCCAAAGAGCTGTCCGATCTGCGAAAGCCCGGTGGAAAGCATCTCCCATGCGCCACGATAATACGGCGCAAAATCGGCAATTTTCCGTTCTGCCGGATGCCCGTCACGGGTATTCTCAAAGCGGAATGTCGTCTGCCGCTGCGCTTCCATACCGGCATGGGCAGCTGCAAGGGCGGACTGCACTTCATGGTGCAGATGGGATGTCCGGCATTCGCTGACAAGCAGCTCCGTCACACGCAGCAGCAGCGCATCCACCGCACCTCCGGCAGCAGTGAGGGCTGCTTCCGGCTGTGACGCATCAAGGAGCATCTGCGCACGGCGCAGTTCTTCCGCACACACCTGGATCGCCTGCTGCCCGGTGCGGCTCCTGCCATAGCTTTGCCGCAGATCATCCGCCATCGCAAAGCCCTCTGCCAGGAGGGAACGTGCGGCAGCTTCCGCCTGCGCAAGGCGCTGCGCATCCGACTGCATCCGCTGGAGAGAAAGCGCTGTTTCCCGGCGTTCACGGCTCAAAAGCGCCTGTCCGGAACGCATGGTCTCCCGGATGACTGCAATGGTCTGCGTTTCAAGGATTCGGCGCTGCCCGGCAAGCACGCTGTCAAGCTGCTGCTGCGTTTTGGTGCATTCTTGCAGGAAAGCGGAGGTATCCGCTGTATCGGAGGCACACAGCTTCTGCACCGCATCCGCATAGGCAAGGCGCTGCTCGTGTTCGAGCTGCCGGAGGGCAAGCGTCATGTCGTTTTGGGCGGATTGCGCCTGGGATGTCAGGGATGCCAGACGGCTGTGCATCTGGCGGACGTGAACCGTCTGCTGCACCGTTTCCGCCGCCCGGACGCCGACCAGCGCCGCATTGGCGAGCTGCTTTAATAGATAGGCTCCGATTGCCGGGATGCCGATCGCTTCGATCTCTCCGGAATAGCTCATGGTAACACCTCACATCAGTTCAGTCTGCCGTTGATTTTCAGTTGCAGGTCAGAAACGGCGATCTTCAGTCGTTCCTGCGTCGTCTGCTCCACACGCATCGGCTGGAATGCGACCTCGATGCCGTGCGCTGCAAAAATGCCGGACAGCGGATTGATCCGGAATGGTCCATGGAACAGGGCAGGATGACCGGCAATGCCCGGGGTAATGTTCTGCCCTGTTTCTATTTCAGGCACTTCTGCATACGGGACCTGTCATGGAATTTTGACGTATGCATGCATATTTCGTATAATAGTAATCAGTCACCGGGGAGCTACCCGAAAACGGCTGAATGCAGAAAAAGACTGGTTCAGGCATGTGCCTGGCAGTCTCAGGAGGCATCATGAGTCTTACCCGTTATGAATTCGAAGTACTCAGTTTTCTGGAACGTGAGGGCAAAAACCAATACTCCATCCGCTTGCTGAGCGATACACTCTGCATTTCGGGCACCATGGTCATGAAATGTCTGGAAAAGCTGAAAAGTGAGGCCTGGGTATGCACAGAAGGCAGCACCATGGGCATCACGGCGCGGGGACTGGAAGCACTGGAGCCCTATCGGGTCAGAAGAGCGGTGATTCTTGCAGCAGGCTTTGGCTCCAGAATGATGCCCGCCACGGAGGACCGGCCCAAGCCCATGGTCAAGGTCAACGGCGTTCGGATCATTGATACGCTTCTGGACGCACTGGTTTCGGCGGGCATCCGGGAGATCACCATTATCGGCGGGTACCGGTTTGAGAAGCTGAAGGAACTGCTTGACAAGTATCCTTTTGTGAAGCTGATTGAAAACAGGGATTATGCCGCCACCAACAATATATCCTCCGCGCTTCTGTCCTTTGATACGCTGCATGACGGCTGCTATTTCTGCGAAGCCGACCTGTATATCTCCAATCCCGGGATAATTACGAAATATCAGTATGCCAGCAATATTCTGGGCTCCTATTCCCTGGAAACGGATGACTGGAGCTTCCGCCTTCAGGACGGTCACGCCAGCGAATACCAGAAGGGGAACACCTACTGCTATAACTATTACGGCATATCCTACTGGACGCCGGAGGACTGCGAAAAGCTGAAAAAGGATTTTGCCGAAGTCTATGCGGGTCCGGACG
This sequence comes from uncultured Eubacteriales bacterium, assembly GCA_902775835.1. The sequence continues at coordinate 2,518 of CACYNZ010000318.1, forward strand.
GAAAGGACTACTTCTGGGAGTTCATTCCGCTGGTGCTGAGGAAAGACCGGTATCGCGTAGAAATCCGCCCATGCCGGAAGATGGATATCATGGAGATTGACAATTACTACGAACTGCGCCAGCTGGATCCCAGTTATCCCGAAAAGGAGCAGAAAGATTCATGAAATGCTATGAAGGCGCCGTTCTCTCGGTAAACCGGGATAACGAGGTATACCGGTATCTGGTGGAGGACGGCGGCAAAATCCTGTATGTGGGAAATATCCTGCCGGAAAAGTATGCCGCGATCGAGCGTGTAAACCTGGGCCGGCGGGCCCTGATCCCGGCCTTTGCCGATACGCATCAGCACTTTGCCTCGTTTTCCACCTTCCAGGCCGGACTCAATGTGATGGATGCCACGTCCAACCGGGCAATGAAGGACATGATCCGCGATTTTGTGCAGAAGTCCCGGAAGAAAACCCTGATTTGCTTCGGCGCGTCCCCCTGGTCGGTACGGGAAGGAAAGCTCATAAGCCGTGAGGAACTCGATGAGGTATGCCCGGACCGGGAGATCATGGTGGTCAAGTATGACGGCCACGCCTGTATTTCCAACTCGCGTCTTCTGAAGAAGATGGACAGGAAGGTCAGAAATCTGCGCGGGTATCACCCGGATACCGGGGAAATGAACCAGGAAGCCTTCTTTGCCTTTTCCGACTATATTTCCAGCTCGGTTTCGCTGATCGAACTGTTCCGGAACATGCAGGCGGCTGTGGATTTCATGGCAGAGCGCGGCATCGGCATGGTGCATACCGTCAGCGGTGTGGGCTTTGCCATGAATCTGGACATCACGTTTGAAAAGATCTTCGCCAGATCCCTGAACAATGGCTTCCAGATCCGCGTGTTCCCGCAGCCCATGGATATCCGGGTAGCAAAGCGCCGGAAAATACCGAGAATCGGCGGCTGTTTTGAGAGCGCGCTGGATGGGTGCTTCGGTTCCCATGACGCGGCCATGAACGAGCCATACATTGACGCAGAGGGCGGAAACGGCGTTCTCTATTATCCGGATGAAAAAGTGATTCAGTTCTGTAAGGAAGCCAACCGCGCCGGACTCCAGATTGAAATGCATGCCATCGGCGACCGGGCGTTTGATCAGGCGACGAAGGCACTGAAGGCGGCACTGGATGATTGCCCGAGAGAGGATCATCGTCACGGGATCATCCATGACTGCCTGCCTACTGAGGAAGGCCTGAAGATCTGTCAGGAGTATGGCATTCAGATGCCTGTGCAGAGCGCATTCATCGGCTGGAAACAGGAACCGGATGCCTATCTTGCCTCCATCATGGGCGAGGAAAGATGCGCACGTCTGAATCCCCTGAAAACCTTCCGGGACCATGGCATCATGGTGTCTTTCGGATCCGACGCGCCATGTACGGCCCCGGATCCGGTGACCTGGATCGACCGGGCCGTGAATCACACCAATCCGCTGGAAGCAGTAAGCGTGCAGGATGCCCTGAGAATGTGTACCTATAACGGGTACTGGGCGGCTTTTGAAGAAAAGCAGCGCGGCAGCCTGGAAGCAGGCAAGACCGCGGATATGGTGATTCTGTCTGCCAATCCCTATGAAATGCCCCGCGAAGATCTGAAAACGCTCCGTGTGGAGAAGCTGATGCTTGGTGGCCAGGAGTATAGAAGCGCCAGGGAAGGGGCATTCGGTGCGATCCTGCGGGGACTCACCAATGGCAGCAAATCATACTGAGGATGAGGATATGGCTATGAACCAGGAATCATTCAGTATTCTGTCCAATCTCTATGACGCGTCCATGGGACGCGCCAATTGCCGGACAGATCTGTTTTTGAACCGTGCACTGCAGGACAGGAAGACGTATCAGGCTCTGCAGGAGCAGGGCATGATTGACCGGACAAGCGGGGAACTGACGGAGGCTGGCCTTAAGGCACTGGAGCCCTACCGTGTTCAGAATGCGGTGATTCT
>CACYNZ010000319.1 GCA_902775835.1 uncultured Eubacteriales bacterium
AGTTTTCTCTGCAGATATATCATATCGTCCAGCTGAACGCCGCCCTCAAAAATAGGATGATCATAATGATCCGTAAAGAAATGCTTTACAACATGATGGCGTCTGAATCCACATTTTTCGTAGAAGGGAATCGTCAGCGGACTGTCCCCTGTTCCGACCTGCAGCACCTTATATCTGCCCCTGTACGTATCAGTCAGATACTCAATGAGCATTTTTCCATATCCCCTGCCCTGGCTTTCCGAATTTACCGCAATATTCTTGATTTCCAGAATGCCGTCCCCTTCATCTGTTACCACGCATTCCGCCCGGACTCCATCGTCATCCAGCACATACATGACTCCCCGGCCCAGGTAACGGTCAATCATGTCTTCCTGTTCATCCGCCAGGAGCAGAAGGGAGAGATATTTCTTCCTGTCATCAGAAACCTGAACGATCTTCACTTTGTTTCCTCCATTCTTTCCTGCCCTGTGCTGTATGCTGTTCTGGTGTATCCCGTAATGTATTCAGGTACAGAATAGTCTTTCAGTCCAGGAAAAGCAAGAAACGGAAACAGCCTCTTCCATCCAGAAAATACCAGCAGCCTGCATATTTCTGCAATGACTCTTCCAGCATACCGGCATAAAGAATATCACGGAAATATGTAATCAAGCCATCGCATCACGCTGTTTTCTCACTTTTACTGCCTCATTTTCGCAAAAAAAGACGCAGTAAATCGTTTCCGCGGCCAGAAACTGCATAAACATGGCATTTTTCAAAAGCCGAGGGGAGAGCCGTACCTGGAGCCAGCCACGTATGGATTCTGAGGCCAAGTATCTGCGGCAATCACCTGGTTTCGGCCGCACATGCAGGCCGTACAGACAAACTGCCCCCTGAAGCCAGCCGGTTTCTTTCCGGTATTTCGCTTCAGGGGGCAGTTCAGGGAGCTGATTCTCCCGCATTTTTATGATCTGATCCTTATGCCAGATGTCCCTTGGCCGTGATCACGGAAATGATCTCATCCACATATTTTTCGCAGATCTCATCACTTTCCGCTTCCGCCATCACGCGAATCACAGGCTCGGTTCCGGATTCGCGCACCAGCACGCGTCCGGTATTCCCGAGAGCCTTCCTGGCCTTTTCCACGGCTGCCTGCACATCCGGATCATTCTGAGCGTCAGGCTTGCTCTTCACGCGCACGTTCTTGAGCACCTGCGGATAGAAGACCACCGGCGCAGCCAGCTCACTCATGGGCTTTTCCTTGGCCAGCATAACCTCCATCAGCTTCAGGCTGGTCAGAATACCGTCCCCGGTGGTGGCGTACTTGGTGAAAATGATGTGTCCGCTCTGCTCGCCGCCGATGCGGTGACCATACTTCACCATGTTCTCATAGACGTACTTGTCGCCCACCTTGGTCTGCTCGTACTCAATGCCCACCTTGTCCAGCGCCTTGTACAGTCCGAAATTGCTCATGATGGTGGTGACCACCTTATTGTTGAGCAGCTTGCCGCGCTCCTTCATGTACAGGCCGTAGATATACAGGATATGGTCACCGGTGACCACATTGCCCTTCTCATCCACGCAGATGCAGCGGTCCGCATCCCCGTCATAGGCAAAACCGATGTCCAGGCCCTTCTCCACCACGAACTTCTGCAGATGCTCGATGTGCGTGGATCCGCAGTCCGTGTTGATGTTGTAGCCGTCCGGCTCGTCATTTATGACATAGGTCTTGGCGCCCAGCGCGTCGAACACGCCCTTGGCGATCTGCCAGGCCGCGCCGTTGGCCACGTCCAGGCCCACCTTCACATTCTTGAAGGAATACTTGGACATGCTGATCAGGTAGCCGATGTACCGGTTGCGTCCAGCCACATAGTCCACCGTGCGTCCGATCTCATGACGCCCGGCCACCGGGATCTCTTCCTTGCCGTCGATATAGTCTTCCACCCTGAGGATGGTTTCCTCGTCCATCTTCTCCCCATGGCTGTTCAGCAGCTTGATGCCGTTGTCATAGTAGGGATTGTGGCTGGCGGAGATCATGATGCCGCAGTCAAAGTCGTCCACCCTCGTGATATAGGCCACGGAGGGCGTGGTGGTCACGTGCATGATATAGGCATCCGCTCCGGAGGCCATGAGGCCCGTGCACAGGGCATACTCAAACATGTAGCTGCTCCTGCGGGTGTCCTTGCCGATGACCACCTTGGCCTTCTTGTTCTGCCGGGCGCCATAGTACCAGCCGAGATACCGGCCGATCTGGATGGCATGCTCAAACGTCAGATTCTTGTTGGCTTCACCCCGGAAGCCGTCCGTTCCGAAATACTTTCCCATTCAGCGGTCCTCCTTGCTCACGACCACGCCGTTGTCCTTCCAGATGCTGCACTGCGGCACGACACCGCGCACGCAGGATGTGGGATAGACATTGGAATGCCGTCCGATGACGGTGCCGGGGTTGCACACGGCGTTGCAGCCCACTTCCACATAATCTCCCAGCATGGCCCCGAACTTCTTCAGGCCCGTCTCGATTTTCTCGGTTCCGTTGTGCACCACCACCAGCTTCTTGTCAGACTTCACATTGCTGGTAATGCTGCCGGCACCCATATGGCTGTAGTAGCCCAGAATACTGTCACCCACATAGTTGTAGTGCGGTGTCTGCACGTGATCGAACAGGATCACGTTCTTCAGTTCCACCGAGTTGCCCACCACGCAGTTTGCGCCCACCAGGGCCGATCCGCGGATGAACGCGCAGTGGCGCACTTCCGTTTCCGGTCCGATGATGCAGGGCGCCCCAAGATAGGCGGAGGGGAACACCTTGGCGGTTTTGTGCACCCAGACATGCTCCTGCACTTCCTCGTAGTCCTCACCCAGGGTGGGGCCAAGCTCCAGGATCATGTCCTTGATGCCCTTCAGGGCCTCCCAGGGATAGCGGAACTTCCTCAGATAGTCCGCCGCCAGGGTATGGTCCAGATCATACATATCTTCAATGGTATACATTACAGTCTCTCTCCCCGCTCGATATCCAGGAAATACTTGTAGGTGTCCACCTTCAGCTCGCCGCAGGCCGCCTCATCGCAGGCGATGATGGCGCCGTTGTGCATCTGCAGCGCGGAGCAGGTCCACATCTGGCTCACGCCGCCTTCCACGGTGGCCGCCAGAGCCCGGGCCTTGTTGTGCCCGTTGATCAGGATCAGGACTTCCTTCGAGTCCGTCACCGTGCCCACGCCCACGGACAGTGCCTGAGCCGGCACCTTTTCCGGATCATTGCCGAAGAAGCGGCTGTTCACAATCCGCGTATCCGTGGTCAGATTCCGCACGCCGGTGCGGGAGGACAGACTGGTGAAGGGCTCATTGAACGCAATGTGCCCGTCCACACCGATGCCGCCCATGAACAGGTCAATGCCGCCATAGGATGCGATCTTTTCCTCATACCGTGCGCACTCGCCCTCGGGATCGTCCGTCATGCCGTTGAGAATGTTGATGTTCTCGCTCTTCATGTCCACCAGGTGGTTGAAGAAAATGTCGTGCATGAAATACCAGTAGGACTGGTCATGCTCCCGGGGCAGGCCCAGGTACTCATCCATATTGAAGGTCACCACATTGGCAAAGCTCACTTCGCCCGCGCGGTTCATGCGCACCAGTTCCTTATATACGCCGATGGGCGAGCTTCCCGTGGGCAGGCCCAGCACGAAGGGCCTCTCTTCCTTATGGGCATTGATCTTTCCCGCAATGTATCCGGCTGCCCATCTGCACATCTTTTCATAATTTTCCTGAATAATTACTCGCATGTTTTTTTACTCCTTTTTCTGTTGCAGTGTCATGGGAATCTCTGTTACGGTGTTGATTCCGCTTTTTTCCTTCCCATTTCCCGGCGCACTGCATGTATGGCCCGGCACATGTTCATGCCTCCTCAGGCCCATCTCCGCCGTGACGGCATCCGCCGAATCTTTCGATAACCGTCTCCCTCGTCACCCGCTCCATGTCCGGAGGGGCCCGGCGCTATCAGTTTCCTTTCTGCTCCTTTCCGCAGAAACTGATTTTCCGGGAAAGCCGCCATGCCCGCAGGCCATCCGCCTTCCCCGACGCCCCTTCCATATTCCGGAACATGCCTTCGGCTTCCGGGGAGGATACAGGGCGATTGCTGCATTATACCCTTCATGCGGTTCTTTTTCAAATAATACTTTCCCAAATCATCGGACTATAGACTAACCACAAAAGTACGATATTTGTCTGAATATTGCTGGCAAATAGAGGTCACCAGAAGAAAAATGGTCTGGTAAACGGCTATATTTGTCGCAAATCTCGGGCTCCGGGCTAAAATTTCTTTGCATAAAAGTCACCAAAATCATTGAAAGTATAGAACTAATCTGATATAATTGTTCTATATATTGGAGGTGATTTTGTGGCGGTTTCTGAGGAGATCAGAGCGGTTCCCAGACCAAAGAATACCATTGTTGAAGACAGTGGAAGAGATGGGCCGAAACGT
>CACYNZ010000320.1 GCA_902775835.1 uncultured Eubacteriales bacterium
ATGAAAAGGCGGTGCAACGCTTGTCAGCCTGGGATAGCTGATATCAGCCAGCACAGAATTGTCAAATCCCAGGACCGAAAGTTCTTCCGGAATCCGTACTCCTGCCTCCAGCGCAGCCTGAATAACACCGATGGACATGGCATCATTCTGCGCAAAAATCGCATCCGGACGGGTACCCGAATCAAGCAGCGACTTCGCCAGCTGCCTGCCGGACTCCGCTTCCCAGTCCCCGATCCATACCAGTTTGGGATGATAGGTCATGCCATGATCAATCAGTGCTTTCTGATAACCGATCATTCTGTTGCTCACAGAACGGCTGTCCACCGGCCCGCTGATCATTGCAATGTTTTTTCTTCCGGACCGGATCAGATGGGAAACAGCCAGATACGCTCCCTGCTGATCATCATAGTTTACGGATACCCTGGCACCAGCATTATGGCAGAATACACCCACAGAAGGGAAAGAATACCCGTCCAGCAGGCCGGGCAGCTCACGTGGATACTGCGACACGTAAATCAGACAGCCCGGAACTTCCGGCATACAGGCTATCCGGTCATCCAGCAGTGGGCGGAGCTGCGAAGCGACTGCATCCCGTCCAAGTCCCCCCTTCAGGCTGTCCAGGTTGTAAATCGGACAAAAACAGCCCTCTTCATTGGCTGCAGCTGTAAACCCGCGGATGATTTCTCCGCAGAAAGAAACCTCAACGGCTTCTGTCACAACCACAATCCGACCCCCGTCGTTCCGTGACGGCTTTTTTATTTCATATCCCATCTCCTCGGCAGTCGCAAGGATATGTCTGCGCGTTTCATCACTCATGCGTCCCTTGCCTGTCAGAGCATTGGAGACCGTAGCCGTGGAAATATTCAGACGGCTCGCAATATCTGATAATCTGATCATGTCCGTTCCTCCGTGGCGCTGATTAATTAATCAGAATTATATCATGTATAAGCTAAAAAGCAAGAGAACAGTGATTAATTTTTATCAGTTTCGATGTTGTTTCGAGGCCATTCAGCACATTTTATCAATTTAATCTTAAATTAATCATCAAAAATAGATTAAATAAGATTGACAAATGCAAAATACTAGATTAATATCTGCTTGAACAAGGGAGTGATTGCTAAAACAGTAATCACATCGTTTAAAGGAGGAAAACATATGAAAAAGTGGACCGCTCTGGTACTCGCCATACTGATGTGCATGAACATGCTGATTTCATTGGCATCCGCCGAAGAAGCGCCGATTACGCTGCAGTTGTGGACAACCAATGAAGAAGTGGTAAACCATCCTGACGGCTATTATCTTAAGAAACTGAAGAACGATTTCAATGTGGATTTTGATATCCGTGTACGCGGTGTCGGTTCCACAGACTACATGGACTGGCTGAACCTGACCCTGATGACGCCCGGCGAAGAACCGGAATGGATCCGTGACCAGGCCATTGGCCTGTCCACCTATCTGCAGTATGTAGATGAGGGCATTCTGCTGGAACTGGACGAAGACATGATCCGCGAAAATATGCCCAACTACTTCAAGTGGACTCAGAAATACGAAGATATCTTCGGCACCAATCCGCTGAATCTTTACAAGGTGGACGGAAAAATCTACAGCATTCCGGATGCCAAAGTGGACCTGGCCCGCTTCTGCTATGTGGGCTACCGCAAGGACTGGATGGACAAGCTGGGCTATACGGAAGTGCCCGAAAAGATGGAAGATCTGATTCAGTTCATGCGTGACGTGACCCAGAAGGATCCGGACGGCAACGGTGTGGACGATACCTACGGGTACCTCGGAATCACCAACAGCGTATCCTGGGGCTTCTCCCCCTTCTTCGGCGCCTACGGCGTCTATCCGGACCTGTTCTATGAAAAGGACGGCACGGTCCGCTACGGCAATGTGGAGCCCGAAACCAAAGAAGTGCTGAAACTTCTCCGGGATCTGTACGCCGAGGGCATTATTGATCCCGAGTGGGTAACCCTGGGCTTTGACCAGGTCATGAACAAGATTGTCTCCGGCAAAGACGGCGTCACCTGGCAGAACTGGCTGACCATCTTCTCCAAAAACGGACTGTATCAGGGTATGAAGGATATCGATCCCAACGTGGAATGGGCAGCCAGCACCGGCCCCATCGGTCCCAACGGCGATCAGGGCATCATGAACTTCAATCCTCTTGCCGGCGTCGGCCTAATGTTCACTGTGGCCATGGAAGGTCAGGAAGAGAAACTCGCAAAATACATGCAGGTATTTGACGCAATGATGGCAGATCCTTCCTACTACGAGGCCGAAATCTGGGGTGAAAAGGATGTAACCTTCACCGTCAATGAAAATGGCGACCGCGCATATATGGAAGGCTGGGATTCCGCAAAGTTGTTTGACTATGGCGTGGGGGCCGACTATCGCTTCCCCTCTCTGGAACTGTTCGGCTATGATCCTGATATCCATGACCAGGTGGAATTCGACAGCGAAGAACTGGAGACACGCAAGCAGCTTCTGGAAATCAGCAAGGGCAAGTTCAACATTATGGGCAATTTCATTCGTCCGGTATGGAATGAAGTGAACGCTGACCTGCCAAACTTTGAAACCATGGCAACCGATATCATTCTGGGCAACGCAGAACTGGATACGTTTGACCAGTACGTCAAGGACTGGTATGCGGCCGGTGGTGACAGAGTGATGGAAGAAGCACAGCAGATTTATGATACCTACCTGAAGTAAAACCTCTGGGATCGGGGGGAGGAAGTACACCTTCCTCCCCCATTCCATATCGATAAGGAGCAAACATCCATGACTCATACCAGCAGATCATTACCGTACAGAAGCAGCTTTGCCCGCCGCCTCCGGAAATACTGGCCGCTCATGCTGATGATGATTCCCGGGATTGTCTACTACATCATTTTTCATTACATGCCGATGTACGGTGTGGTGCTGGCGTTTAAGGACTTCAAAATCCGTACAGGCATTATGAACAGTCCATGGGTCGGATTCAAATACTTCGAAAAGATGTTCTCAAGTGCCAAATTCTGGTCTGTAGTGCAGAACACCCTGATTATCAGCCTGTCCAAACTGTTCTGGGGATTCTTTCCGCCGATCCTGATGGCTGTCCTTCTCAACGAAACACCCGGAAAGCGGTTCCGTTCCGTCGTTCAGACAGTATCCTACCTGCCCCATTTTATCTCCTGGGTCATCATGGCAGGCATCATCATTGATATGACCAGCCTGAACGGCCCGATCAACTCACTGATCAGCTTTTTCGGCGGGGAGCGCGTCATGTGGATGGCAAAAAAGGATACATTCCGCGCACTGCTGGTTATCACAGATATATGGAAAGGCTTTGGCTGGGGTTCCATTATCTATTTCGCTGCCCTGTCAGGCATTGATCCACAGCAGTATGAAGCCGCCGCGCTCGACGGTGCCGGACGGATTCGCAGGGTGGTCTATATCACCCTTCCCAATCTGGTGCCCATTATCACAATTCAGTTGATCCTTTCCATGTCCGGTATCATGAACGCAGGCTTCGACCAGATTTTCAACATGCAGAACGCGGCTGTCAGCGAAGTCAGCGACATCATTGATACGTACGTTTACAACCTCGGTGTTCAGGAACGCAACTACAGCCTGTCCACAGCAGTCGGTCTGTTCAAATCCGTAATTGCACTGGTGCTGATGGTGGTTACAAATTTTGCCGCAAAAGCCATCAACGGCGAAAGCTACACACTCTGGTAAGGAGGAACGGAAATGGAAATCAATCACAAAACCATCGGCGACCGGATCATTGACTGCATCCTGATCCTTCTGATGCTTCTGGTGATCCTGTTCTGCGCCTTTCCGTTCTGGAATCAGATGGTCCTGTCCGTAGCAGACCGGGCTCAGCTGTACTCCGTGGAAGTGGCCTGGTATCCCAAAACCATCAACCTCGCCAGTTACCGCTCCATGCTGCATTTCACTCAGCTCTGGCGTGGATATGCCAACACCATTTTCCGTACAGTGCTCGGCACCTTCCTGAGCCTGGCCGTAACATCCGCCATGGCATATCCGCTGTCAAAAAAAGACCTTCCGCTGAATAAATTTGTCACAACCATGCTGGTCATCACCATGCTCTTCGGCGGCGGCCTGATTCCCAGCTACCTGCTGATCACGCAGACGCTGAAACTGACCAATACCATCTGGGCAATGGTACTGCCCGGCCTGGTCGGTGCCTACAACGTGTTCATTATCCGCAACTTTTTCGCTTCCCTGCCACAGGATCTGGAGGAATCCGCTTTTCTGGACGGAGCAGGTTTCTTCAGGATTTTCCTGCAAATTGTACTTCCCCTCTCCGTCCCGGTGCTGATGACCGTCGGACTGTGGATCGCGGTGGGACACTGGCAGGCATGGTATGACTATATGCTGTACATGACCAATCCGGACGGATGGGGCCTTGGCATGGTCATCCGGAAGATTCTGATCATGAACCG
>CACYNZ010000321.1 GCA_902775835.1 uncultured Eubacteriales bacterium
TGTCTCCGTCTTTTTGGTCAATTCTCTGCCCGGGTACCTGCTGATCGTGGGCTTCATCTTTCTGGCGGCCCGGGAGGCCCAGGTTCCCTTCCGCATGCTTCTGAAGAGTATACGTCCCCTGCGAATGATCCTGATTTTCACTTTTGTGCTGAATCTGTTCTTTACAGCCGGAGATCAGGTGCTTCTGGAGTTCTGGGTTATCCGAATCACCTCTGAATCCCTGCGCCAGGCCGTCTTTTATTCCCTTCGCCTGGTCTTTCTGGTACTGGGTACATCTCTTCTGACGCTGACCACCTCTCCCGTCGCCCTCTCGGACGGTCTCGAGCTGCTGCTCGGACCGCTGAAGAAAATCCGCTTTCCTGCTCACGAGCTGGCTATGATGATGACGATTGCCCTTCGTTTTATTCCGACCCTTCTGGATGAAACAGATCGGATTATGAAGGCCCAGATGGCACGCGGTGCTGATTTTGAAAGCGGAAACCTGATCGCCCGCGCCCGCGCCATGGTGCCGCTTCTGGTCCCTCTTTTCGTTTCTGCCTTCCGCAGGGCGGGCGATCTGGCCATGGCCATGGAAAGCAGATGCTATCACGGAGGCGAAAACCGCACCCGGCTCCGCGTCCTGAAAATAGGAAGACCCGACTGGATTGCCTGTCTGCTGGTTCTTCTTCTTTTAGGACTGATCATTCTGGTATCACACGCATTTCCGAAAGGATTGATTCTGTAAAATGCGGATTCTTCTGACTGTAGAATATGACGGCACTGCCTACAGTGGTTGGCAGCGTCAGAAGAATGGACTGGCTGTCCAGGAAGTTATTGAGTCTGCTCTCAGCAGAATCCTGGAAACAGAAGTGAAGATCACAGGAGCCAGCCGTACAGATGCCGGTGTTCATGCAAAGGGACAGCGTTTCCATTTTGATACGTCAGCCCGAATTCCGCCCGACAGATATCCTTTTGTTCTGAATACAGAGCTTCCGCCGGATATCCGGGTGACAGAAGGCAGAATGGTGCCTGACCTGTTCCACGCCCGTTTTCTTTCCAGCAGAAAGCAGTATACTTACAGAATCTATAATCGTCGTCACGCATCCGCGTTACATCGTCTTTATTCCGTTCATGTTCCCGTGACGCTGGATGTTGAAAAAATGCAGTCTGCCTGTCAGACCCTTATCGGCACTCATGATTTCCGTGCTTTTCAGGCAGTTGGCGGAACGGCCAAAACAACCATTCGTACAATTTATGCCTGTCAGATTGAAAAAGATGGAGACATGCTGATTCTCACCATCGAGGGAAATGCCTTTCTTTATAATATGGTGCGAATCATTGCAGGCACACTGATTCAGATCGGTCAGGGCAAGCTCCCCGTCCGGGCATTCGAAACAGCTCTGTCTTCCGGGAGCCGCCTTGATCTCGGCCCCACCGCCCCTGCCTGTGGTCTGGAACTTACCACCGTGGGTTATCCCCCGGCTGCTTTTACCTCCCCTGAACTTCTGCGCTGGCATACGGAATAGGAGACAGATCATGCTTCGTATTTTGAATCTGAACATTCCTCTCGATTACACCGATGCGCTTTTAAAAACCATCTGCAGTCGGAAGCTTCATTGCTCCCCGTCTGATATCCTGTCCATACAGATCGCGCACCAGGCAGTCGATGCCAGAAATAAGGCTAATGTCCATTTTGTTGTAAACCTTGACGTACATCTCAGACATGAGGCTTCAGCACTCAAGCGCCTTCCGCCAAACATTTCTGTCGCTCCCGAGTATTTGGAGCCCAGCTTTCCATCATATGCAGGAAAAAAGCGTCCTTTGGTTGTCGGCGCAGGACCTGCCGGTTTGTTCGCTGCACTGGTGCTGGCCAAAGCCGGTGCCTGTCCTATTCTGATCGAACGCGGAAAATCTGTGGACGATCGGGCTGCAGATGTCCATGAAATGTTTGAACACGGCAGACTGAATTCCGAAAGCAATGTCCAGTTTGGCGAGGGAGGCGCCGGCGCATTTTCAGACGGCAAGCTGACAACCGGCATCAAATCTCCGTATCTCCCCTTTGTTTTTCGCACATTTGTGGAGCATGGCGCCCCTGAAGAGATTCTGACCAGTGCAAAACCGCATATAGGTACGGACCGTCTGCGACCTACCATTGCTTCCATGCGAAAAGAAATTCAGCGTCTGGGCGGAACTGTCTGGTTTTCCACTTGTCTTCTTGAACTCGAATTGCATGAACAGACCGTTATTGGCGCCTTCCTTATGAAGGATAACGCCCGGATTCATATAGAGACCGATTCCGTCGTGCTGTGCATAGGCCACAGTAGCAGGGATACCTTTGAAACGCTCCATCACCAGGGTGTGCATATGATAGCGAAGCCTTTTGCTGTCGGTGTCCGCATTGAGCATCCTCAAAAACTGATTAACCAGATTCAATATGGTCCCTCCTGGGACCATCCCCGGCTCGGAGCCGCGCCTTATAAACTGAACGTACACACCGCTGACGGCAGAGGCGTGTATACTTTCTGCATGTGTCCCGGAGGATATGTGGTTCCATCTGCTTCGGAACCGGATTCCGTATGCGTCAATGGGATGAGCAATTATGCACGCAACGGTGAGAATGCAAATGCTGCTCTGCTGGTTGGCATTCGTCCGGAAGATTTTCCCCCGGATCATGTCATGGCTGGTTTCCAGTTCCAGCGTGACCTGGAAAAAAAAGCCTTTCAGCTGGGCGGCGGGGGGTATAAAGCACCGGTGCAAAGACTGGAGGACTTTCTCCTGCGCCGTCCATCCAAACATATTGGCAGCGTAGAACCTACTTACCGTCCTGGATATGCCCTGGCTGATCTCCATGAGTGTCTTCCGAAATTTGTCGCGGACAATCTGCGGACTTCCCTCGCTCTTCTTGATCGCCAGATGCATGGTTTTGCGTACCCGGATGCCATTTTGACCGGCGTGGAAGCACGTTCATCCTGTCCTGTAAGGCTGCCGCGTTCCCTGAACGGCACATCTGAAAGTATCTCCGGACTGTATCCTGCCGGCGAGGGTGCCGGATATGCCGGAGGAATCGTGAGCGCTGCGGTAGACGGCATCAATCAGGCCATGAATGTTCTGAATGGGGTGTCCTGAAATGAAACTTCAGGGAATCTGCTTTGATATGGACGGCGTGCTGACAGATACAGAAAACCTGAGCAGCAGAATGCTGAATCTGGCCTGCCGGCGTCAGGGATTCGAGCTTCCTCCTGCTGCGTGGATGTCAGTGATCGGGACTTCTCTGGAACACACATGCCGTTTCATCCGTTCCCGTCATCCTGACTTTGACTGCAAACAGTTTCAAAAGGACTGGTCTGAAGTCACCTTTCAGTATGTCGAGCAGAATGGTGTGCCTGTCAAGCAGGGAGCGGAAGAAGTGTTGCAGTCTCTCACTGCCCTGGGATTTAGACTTGCTCTGTGTACCAATAACATTCCTTCCGTAGTCCACCGATATCTTGACATCCTGAAATGGAAACCTTACTTTCAGGTGGTTTTGACCAGTCATGATGTGATACGCCGCAAGCCGGACCCTGAAACCTATCTTCGCGCCTGTCAGCTTTTGGACCTCACCCCTCAGGACTGCATTGGCATAGAAGACTCGCCCAGCGGGGTAAAAGCTGTACACACCTCCGGCATGACGTGCATTCATATCCCCGACCTTATTGTCTTGCCGAAGGAATACAGAAAATACGTTGATGTTTCCCTGACCTCCCTTCAAGAAATTCTCACATGGATTAAAACTTCAAGAAAGGAATGATTGTGTCATGTCAGTAAAGGATCGTTTTCTCCGCTACGTACGTGTTCACACAACCTCTGATGAATCCAGCGGATCTGTCCCCTCCTTCGCAGGAGAATGGGATCTTGCAAGGCTCCTTTGTACAGAACTGAAGGATATGGGCCTGAATCCTACTCTGAGTTCATCCGGAGTTGTCTATGCAATCATACCTGCCAAAGGTCGCGATGCTGAGAAAGCCATCGGGTTTATTGCTCACATGGATACAAGCGACGCTGTTCCCGGTCCTACCAACCCTCAGATTCTCGAAAAGTATGCCGGAGGACCCATCCGTCTGAATGATGCTGTCCGGATTGAGGAAGAAGAAATTCCGACCGGAGTAATTGGGCAGGAGCTCATTGTCACTGATGGCAGCAGCGTTCTTGGCGCAGATGACAAGGCAGGGGTCGCAGAGATCATGGAACTTGCCGAGCGTCTGATGCTGCCGGACGCCCCAGATCATCCCAGAATATGCATTGCATTTACTCCTGATGAGGAAATCGGTCAGGGCGTCGATCACTTTGAACTGCCTCTTTTCGGCGCGGATTATGCATATACGGTAGACGGCGGCGCACTTGGCGAAATTGAATATGACAATTTTAATGCCGCAGCCTGTCATATTGAGATTCAGGGAATCTCCTATCACCCCGGCGATGCCAAGGGGC
>CACYNZ010000322.1 GCA_902775835.1 uncultured Eubacteriales bacterium
GCGACTCCAGTACGGCCACAGCCAGGTCCTCGGCATGCTCAAAATCCCTGAGCGAGGCAATCCCGTAAGCGGAATGAATATAGCGCACGGGCAGCCCGATCACAATGCAGGGCACGCCCTGTCCGGACAGATGAATGGAGGATCCGTTCGTGCTTCCGCCGGTGCGCACAGCCTCCTGCACCGGGATGCCGCGCTCCGCGGCAAGGTCCAGGGCCAGGCGCTGAAAGCGCGGGTGCGTGATCATACGCGCATCCAGATGCCGGAGCATGGGTCCGCGGTGCACGCCGGTCTGGCTGAGCCAGGGCTCCATGACCGTATCGTCTGCTGGACTGCCCTCAAAAACAATGGCCATGTCCGGTTTCACCGTGTTCGCCGTGACCACGGCGCCGCGGCAGCCCATTTCCTCCTGGCACGCCATGGCTCCCACCACGCGCACCGGCAGGTCTGTTCTGCCCTGAAGACGATGCAGCACTGCCTGGATCATGGCGCAGCCCAGACGGTTGTCCATGGCCTTGGCAAAGATCAGGTCATGCGCTTCATCATAGGTAAAATCCGCATCCGGGACCACGGGCGATCCGATCCCGACCCCGAACCCGTTCACGGCTTCCTCCGGAGAAGCCGCGCCGATATCAATGGACATTTCATCGATCTCCGGCATCCGATTCTTTTCCGCCGCTGTCATGAAATGCGGCGGCTTGGCGGCCACAATGCCGGGAATCCAGCGGCCGCTGCGGCTGCGGACCCACACCTTGTGCGCGGGTATATTGCTGTTCACCCATCCGCCAAGGGGCACAAACTTCAGCGTGCCGTTGGGGCGCACAGCCTGTACCATAAACCCCACTTCATCCGAGTGCGCATCCAGCATGACCACGGGCTTGTCCGCATCTGTCTCCGGAAAGCGGAAATACATGTTCCGCATCCGGTCTTCCCGGATTTCCACGCCCTCCGGTGCATAGCGCCGCGCCACCTCAAGCACCTCGTCCTCAAACCCGGACGGGCCCTTGGCAAGCGTAAAATCACGGATCATGGATATTCTGTCCATAATGCTCTCCCTTTCAGTCTATATTCCGGACGGTATGCCGGATCAGTCCGGAGAAATCGCGCTTCACCCGGTCTGCTGTTTCCATTACTTCCTCATGATTCAGGGGCTGATCCAGTATGCCCGCCGCCATGTTTGTCAGACAGCTGACAGCGAGCACGCGCATGCCGCAGTGCACGGCCACGAGAATTTCCGGCACCGTGGACATGCCCACCGCGTCCGCGCCCATGGTGCGCGCCATGCGGATCTCCGCCGGTGTCTCATAGCTCGGCCCCAGGAACCACATGTACACGCCTTCCCGCACTTTGAGCCCGAGCTTTTCCGCTTCCCCGAGACAGAGCTTTCTCAGTTCCGGGGAAAGCGCCGAGGACATGTCAGGGAATCTCGGTCCGTCCATGTCCAGGTTTGGTCCTGTCAGCGGGCTTCTGCCCGCAAAATTGATGAAATCACTCATGACCATGAGGTCCCCGGGCTTCCACTGCGTGTTCACGCAGCCCGCGGCATTGGTGAGGATCAGGTTCCGCACGCCCAGGCGCTTCATGATCCGCACGTACATGGTCACCTTTTTCAGGTCGTCCTGCTCATAGGCATGCACGCGTCCCTGAAGCATGTATACATTCCGTCCTTCCAGACGACCATGCCACCATTTGCCCGCATGCCCCGGCACCGTGCTCACGGGGTATCCCGGAATTTCCGTGGTATCCATGCACCGGGCGTCCTCCAGCTCCTGCGCGAATCCGCCCAAGCCGCTTCCCAGCACAAGCGCAGTATCCGCCTCGCCGAGCCTCCTGCGGACCAGGTCCGCCGCATCATCCAGCATACGGACCATGCTTTCCATGTCTGTCACGCCCCTTCACCTCCCAGGATCTCCGCAATCTCCCGGCCCACAAACACGCCGCTGGCAGAGGCATGCGACAGGGAATGCGTCACGCCGCTTCCGTCGCCGATCACGTAAAGTCCCGGATAGCTGGTCTGCAGATGGCTGTCCAGAGCCACTTCCATGTTGTAGAATTTCACTTCCACGCCATAGAGCAGGGTGTCATCATTGGCGGTTCCGGGGGCAATCTTGTCCAGCGCATAGATCATCTCCGTGATCCCGTCCAGGATCCGCTTGGGCAGCACCAGGCTCAGATCCCCGGGCGTCGCCGCAAGCGTCGGGCGCGTGGTGCACTCCTCAATCCGCTTCGGCGTGGAACGTCTTCCGCGCTCCAGATCCCCGAAGCGCTGAACAATGGCACCGCCGCCCAGCATGTTGGACAGACGCACAATGCTCTCGCCGTAGCCGTTGGAATCGCGGAAGGGTTCCGAGAAGTGCTTCGATACCAGAAGCGCAAAATTCGTATTGTCGGTTTTCCGGCTTTCATCCTCAAAGCTGTGCCCGTTCACGGTCACAATTCCGTTCGTGTTTTCATTGACCACAATGCCGCGCGGATTCATGCAGAACGTGCGCACATTGTCCTCATACTTGTGGGTCCTGTAGACAATCTTGCTCTCATAAAGCTCGTCTGTGATATGGGAAAAGATCACCGCGGGCAGCTCCACTCGCACGCCAAGGTCCACCCGGTTGGAGCGGGTGGCGATCTTCATTTCCCGGCAAACTGTTTCCATCCACTTGCTTCCGCTCCGGCCCACGGAGACCACGCAGTAGCGGCATTCAAAGGTATCCCCAGCGGTGTGCACCAGGTAATGTCCGTTTTCCAGATGCTCGATATGCTCCGCACGGGTTCTGAAGCGGAACTCCGCCCGGTCCTTCAGTTCAGCATACAGATGTTCCAGCACCACATAATTGATATCCGTGCCCAGATGCCGCACCGATGCATCCAGGAGCGTCAGCTGATTCTGCATGCACAGTTTCTTGAACCGGGTGCCCGCTGTGGAATACAGCGCCGTTTCGCCGCCGCCATGACTGACATTGATGGCGTCCACATAGTGCATGAGCTCAAGGGCTTTTTCCCGGCCGATATACTCATGCAGCGTGCCGCCGAAATCATTGGTGATATTGTACTTGCCGTCAGAAAAGGCTCCGGCTCCGCCAAAGCCGTTCATAATGGCGCAGGTCCTGCATCGCACGCAGGATTTCACAGTTTTCCCGTCAATCGGACAGTGACGCCGGTCCAGAGGCTCGCCCTCCTCCAGCACCAGGACGCGCAGGTGCGGCAAGAGATGGGTCAGTTCCCACGCTGAAAAAATGCCGCCCGGTCCTGCGCCGATGATTACCACATCATAGATCATTTTCTGTTCCTCCCGGCATCCGGAAGCAGCCGGATGCCTGTTCATTATACTTGTTTTTTCTGCCGAAAGATACCGTTTCCGCCCTGCAGGAACAGGCCGGCCTGTCTCCATCGGTCCCCTGATTGACCCCGCCCCCCGCATCTGATAGAATGGTCCACGATGAAAAATCCCGTTTATACCTTTCCCATACGCCTTCCGGCGTGCGCTGCCTGTCACGGCAGTCCCCGCCGGTCACATAATGCTATGCAAGGAGGATCTAATCATGCTGATCGTCACCACAGAAACCATCCCCGGAAAGGACCTGGAAGTCCTTGGCCTGGTCAGGGGCAGTACCGTGCAGACCGTCAACGCGTTCCGGGATATCGGGGCCGGACTCAAGAATCTTGTGGGCGGAGAACTCAAGAAATACAATGAAATGATGGAATCTGCCCGCAAGATTGCCAGCGACCGGATGACCGAGGAAGCCAGACAGCTCGGTGCCGACGCCGTGGTCGGCGCGCGCATTGCCTCGTCGAGCATCATGCAGAGCGCAGCCGAAGTCATTGTCTACGGCACCGCCGTGCGCTTCCGCTGAGACCGGCTTTCCCGCGGAGTCCCTGTCCAGGGACCCCGCTTTTTTCATGCACGTGTTTCCTTACAGTGTCAGGCGCTGGTATCCACTGTGCAGCTCCATGGTTTTTCCGTCCGCGCAGCAGAACGTCCCGCTCATGCCCTCGGGAAGCGTCAGATCATACCGGCCAGGAGCGTAGTCAAACCGGACCATGCCTCTGGGTGTGGCAGCGCAGCCGGAAAGGTCCGGGAGTCCCAGCATGTGCGGATGCACCCGGATGCGTTCCCAGCCGATGCCCTCCGGACCTATGCCGGCCATGCAGCGCATCATTTCCAGCATGGGCTGGGCACTCCAGGCGTGGTTTTCACTGCGCGGCATATGCGGGGTCTCCGGACAGGTCCGGCAATCCAGCGCGAACAGGTCCGTCCAGCTGCGCAGCGCATCCGCGGCATGCGCGTACATGCCTGCTTTTTCCAGCGCCCGGAACCACTCATGGGATGTGGAAAACGTGACATGCAGTACGTCCGGCTGCTCCATAGCCGCCTTCAGGCACCGGCCGTCCCCGATTCCGCACAGCACTGCCCATGCCTGGGCATGCTGGGTGAACTGCGCAAAC
>CACYNZ010000323.1 GCA_902775835.1 uncultured Eubacteriales bacterium
ATGAACAGGGGCTGCTGGTGGGCGTGCTGTTCGGGCTGACGGATTACGCCTATTGGCTCTACATCACCGATCTGGGGGTGGACAGGGATTATACCCGCCTGGGCATCGGCAAGCGCCTGATGAAAACCGCGTATCGGCTTGCCGGCGGTGAAAAGGACATCGCGGTCTATCTGATCGCCAACGAAAGCGCTGTGCCGTTTTACGAGAAATGCGGCATAACTCACCTGGTTATCACACCTGTCGGCGACAGCCTTGCCAATAATCATGAATATCTCGATAAAAGTGATCTATGAGCTGTTGACATGAGGTTCCAATTGGTAGAATAACTATGGTGAACATAGTCTGCCGTGTTTTCCGCTTCCTCCAGGATTTTTCCGTGATGCACAAGCACCGCGCCAAAGGTATCATGGCCCTTTTTCCCGGCGCTGATCGCCAGCTCATAGCACCGTTTCATATACTTTTCATGCTCGTCGTCCATGGGCGTTCCCTCCAACTCAGTTTGTTTTTGCACAGAACCGGAACAGCGGATCGCCGTTTTCTTCCGTCCCATACTGAACCATGCCGCCCTTCGTCATAGCCCGTGCGGAGGCGATGTTCTCTTTGGCACAGCCGCCGTGCACACTGTTCAGCGCGTAGTCCTGAGCGGCAATTCGCAGCAGTTCCCTGACGCATTGCATTCCGTATCCCCGATTTCGGTATGCTTCATCCAGCAGGATGAAGATTTCAGGTTCTTTCGGATTGCGGCTGCCGTCCAGCCCGCACCAGCCCATGATCGTTTCGGGATGATCCTTCCCGCACACCGCAAGGCACAGATGGCAGAAGCGGCCTTTCGTATTCCTTTCGTAATTCCCACGCATATTGGAGATCGCTTCCCGCGCCTCCGCATCCGAAAGCGGGTGATGGTCAGCGGGCCAGGTCCGGGCGACTTCCGATACATCGCCTTCTGTTACGAAATGAAGGATCAGGTTTTCCGTTTGATAATCCATCATCATCCTCCGATATTTGTATCCGTCCGGAATTCTGATATACCCCCTGATATGCGCATCCTTCGGGCGCTCGATGATCTCTGATTTGTTGTTTATATTTCCTTCCGCGACAACGATCGTATTCTCCCGGTTTTCAAGGACAATGCCGATATGATCATGTTCCTTGTTTTCAAAAACCCGGTCATAAAGAACAATGTCCCCGGCTTCCGGTACAAAGCCTTCACCGCCTTGATGATACCCTATCCGAGGATCACCCGCAGCCAATTCTTCCCAGGCGATACAGCCTGCCAGATGGCAGGTCTTGCATTCATCCGGCATGATGGGAATCTCAAATCCAGCTTCCCGGCAGCAATAATAAACAAACGCCGCGCACCATAACCCGTCGGCCTCTCTGAGCGTCCAGTTTGGGAAGAATCGAATGACCGGCTCCAGATTTGATTCTTTCCCCTCCATATCGCCATGAAAAGGGATTTGTGCCGCTTTCCCGGCAACCTCTGCCAGGTGTTTTCTTGTTGTATTATCCATAACAATCCTATTCTTGCGCCATATACGCGTAAAGCGTGACCCACTTGTTCTCTTCCCCGACGTTCCCAGCCTTGAATGCCGGTACGCTCTTGGACGCTGTCAGAACATACCGTCCGTTGTCCAACCTGTGCTGATTCAGCACGCTGTACCCGGCCTGCATGGCTTGCGACTCCGGCGCACAGCCGAGCACTCGCAAGGCATAGACGATCTGATGTGCCCCAATCTTGATGGGATCAGGCGGATAGAACGTGCCCAGCATCACGTCCACCATGGGCGTCCGCATATCGTCTGTCCGATAGAAAATGTTGCGCTTGGTAAAATAATGCGTCAGCGCCTTTTCGCACGCCGGCCTGTATCCCTGCAGATGCAACTCGGCCACCAGCAGCAGGTATTCCACCGTCAGCCGCGCGCAGCTCTTATGGGGCTTCCGGGGATCGTTGATCTTTTTATTGGTGCTGATGCACCTGAATCCGCCGTCCTCCTGAATCAGCCCGAGAACACTGTCGATCTCGCTTTTCACAATCTCTTCCTGACCGTATCCCAGCTTCACCAGATTCCGAAGCAGAAGCGGCTCCCCGCACAGCATTTTGAAGCCCGTGCTTTCGATCAGGGCGAACACCTCGCCGTCGATGTCTATACCGATATCGGCCCGGGTCAGGCCCCATTCCGCAAAGCCCAGGATGGCGTCATACTTTGCCCAAGGCTTGTCGGTCCGAAGCTTCTTCAGTCCGCGCTCGTATACTTTGCTGTGCAGCAGCATTTTCTTGCACGCCACAACGCGCTCATCGTCGTCCGGCAGCTTTTCGTATTCCTTCAGCGTCCGAAGCCGCACTTCCGGGTTTTCTTCCTCCAGAAGCCATGCCAGAATCGGATGACCCATGCTTCTTCTCCTCCCGGTTAACCGTTTTTCCGCCCCTGAATGATCATGGAAAGGGGAAAGCCGCTGTGATCCAGCGCGCCGAAGCCGCCGCTGATATCGTGGTCAAACTCCTGAAGGCCGGTCACGACGATCCCGTTTAAGCACATGCCGGAAACGATTTCCGACAGCGGATGGGTGTAGTCCGTAAAGGTCTTTGAGCGATACCGCTTCTGCGTCATGTAGTACATGCCTTCATTGCCTGTCCATTCATGCTCAAAGTAGGAATAAGGACATGCCGTCCTGTGATTCGGGTCGAACACTTCTTCGCCCTCCGTGGCTAGCATGTTTGTGCAGGGATGCTGCTCGTTGATCACAATGACCGCTCCCGGCTTCATGCATTTTGCAACGACTGCAAAAAAGCGGTTCAGATCGGCAAACCAGCAAAGGGCTCCGATGGTGATGATCACCAGATCAAACTGTTCCCGTTGGCGGTCATCGATGTCATAGATATTCACCGCTTCAAACGTGCAGGGCAAACCCAGTTCTCTGGCCTTTTCGTTGGCGAACGCCACCTGGTTCTCGGCGATGTCAAAGCCGACACCTCTTTGGGCACTGCCGCTTTTAACCAGAGAGAGCAGTTCCCGCCCGTTGTTGCAGCAGAACTGGCCGATCACCGCTCCTTCTGTGTGAATCCCTCTCAGAACACTTCTTGTCTCTTCGTTGAAGAAGGGATAGTCCTCCGTCCGGACGCGCTCTGTGATATCAGCGCCCCAGGAAGCGTCCCTGTTCTCAAACGCTTCTTCCCATGCGGCTTTGTTTCCTTCGATATACTTTTCCATGGTGCCTCCCATCACTTCTTTCTGACATAAATCAGGACAAAGTTCAGGACCCTGTCCAGTCCTTTTTGCAAAAAATCCTTGTCGCGGATGCCGTATTCGTGTCCTGAATCAAACCACTCCTGCCAGGCGATGTCAAAGCATTCCGCTTCCTTCACGGTGATCTCGCATGTTCTGCCGCATTCGTTTTTCATGAGTTCTTCCCACCAGGCCGCTGTCTTGAACAGCTGAGCGTCATCCCCTTCAGCCCACGTTTCAAACAGCTGCTTCAAGTCACCCTCTGGCTGTTCCTTTAATCCCGGAACAGCGATCATCACATAACCGCCTGATTTGACAAACGGCAGGATCTTTTCGTCAAACACGCCTTCCCTGCAGCCGAAGTAATGATAGGCGTCCACGCTGACGATCGCGTCAAAGTATTCATGGGCAAAGGGCATATCCATGGCGTCGCCGTGGATCGGAATGACCCGATCCTCCAGATGATTGTCCCGGATCCTCCGGTAGTTTTCCGTCGCGGGGATCCACAGATCATAGGCATACACGGTATCCGCGTCCGTTTCATTGGCGATGAACAGGGAGGTCAGGGCAAAGCCGCATCCCAGATCCAGCGTCCGGTGAAACCGGGCGTCCGCCGGTTTTCTGCGAATCAGTTCATCCAGCAGGCGGAATGAATTCGGCCCCATCAGATAGTCCTTTGTGAAGTATTGCCGGTATTTCTCGATGTTGCTCATTTTTGTTTACTCCTTTTGTTTGGCTTTCTGTTCGGTACCGACATAGTCCCGCCAGTTGCGACCCATTTCATCAGAATCGACGCAGGCATAATGACCCTTGTCCAGTCTAGCCGCCAGATTGTCTTTCGTGGTGGATTCTCCGGTCCCGCAGGTGCCAATGATGATAAAAAGCTTCATTGGCTTGTCCCCCTTTTCTCCGGCTCACAGCTTCTTCACATACGCCACGATCCGGTTGGCTTCTTGAAAACCAACTGCGTGATGAAACCGCTGGCTGTCCATGTTATCCAATTCGCAGTCGCTGGCAAATTCCTTGCAGCCATGCTCTTTCGCCCAGCTTTCACAGGCGGAGAGCAGCCTGCGGGCGAGGCCCTGCCGATGCGCGCCTTCCCGGACGTAGATTCCTTCCAGATACCCCACAGGACTGCTCTCCGTGCCCTCCACATAATCGCGGCGAAGCTGGCACTGGGCAAAGCCCACGGCTTCTCCCTGCTCTCTGTACA
>CACYNZ010000324.1 GCA_902775835.1 uncultured Eubacteriales bacterium
TTACGGCAATTATGCCGGATTCATTGAAAGGAGGACTCTGATGTCCAAGGAAAAACAAATCCTGCAATACTGGGGCGACGGTCGCAGCCAAAGGCAGACAGCCGCTTCCCTGGGAGTTTCGCGCAACACCGTTTCATCGGTGATTGCCGCCGCCACGCGGGAAGGGATTACTCCGCAGATGGCAGCATCTATGGATGAGTCTGAGCTCATCCGCAAGCTTTTCCCTGAAAAGACCTACCAGCCGGTTCAGGTGATGCCGGACTTTGAAAACATCCATAAGGAACTGCTCCGTGACGGCGTCACTCTCCGGCTGTTATAGGAAGAGTATGCCAGCGCATGCAGCGAGGCAAAGCAGCCGCCCTACATGTATTCCCAGTTCTGCAAGCACTACAGCGATTACGTTGACAAGAACCGCCTGACTATGCATCTGCAGCACAAGCCCGGCGACAAATGCATGGTGGATTGGGTTGGAACAATCATGAACATTTATGACCGGGTTACAGCCGAACCCTGCAAGTGCTATCTGTTCGTGGCGACATTGCCCTTCAGTATGTACTGCTATGCCGAGGCCTGTATCTCCATGAAACAGGAAGACTGGATCAACGCCCATGTACATATGTTTCAGTACTTCGGCGGAGTCACCAGACTCCTTGTCAGCGATAACCTCTAATGTAAAGCTTCACATTAGAGGTTATCTGTAAGTATGTACTCTGGTGCACCAAGCCGCTGAAAGGCGTGAATCATTCCTATGAACAGGTTCTCTTGCTTCGCATTAGGGAAGAATTCCACATACCGCATCCCGCAGTGATGACACATCATTGCGAAACAGGCCACCCGGAAAGTCTGCCCGTCATTCGTATCAATGTTCACGAAGCCCCAGTCCATCTGGTATTGCTTACCGGGCTTTGTCTTATACCTGCGCCCGCGATTCCCCTGACTGGCAACGCTTTCCCGTTTGGCCGGAAGAAGGTACTTATGGTTATGAATGTACTCCTTGACCTGACTCTTACCACCGGAATAACCGGCAGTCTTCAGCGTATTGAAAATGGTGTTGGAGTTCTTTATTCCTCTTGAGAGAAAACCATCAATCACTCCGCTGAAGCCGGAGACAACCGTTGCGGGACGTACCTTCCCTGTATTGCCATGAGGCTTTACAACAAAACCATCATCCTTGATCTTACGGAGTTTCCCTCTGGAAATCCCGGTCATCCGCTCCAGCTCTGCAAGGTTTACATCTGACAGGCTGAAATCTGCACCCTGCTCCTGCTTCATCTGCTCCAGGACTTGTGCTATAGTTTCCTGTATACTACTACGTTCTTCATCCTTCATATTCCTTTAATCCTCATTGATGCGTCAGCAACATCATTATAGGAAGGGAATAGAAAAAGAACGTAGTAGCTTTTGAGTATTGGTTGAAATGATCCGACCCGAATTGGCTCAAATCACCCGGCACATATGACCAGAAATGCCGGTTTCCGAACTTATATTTCAAATTTGCGTGCCTGTCAAACGTCATAAGGGCACTTTTCCCCTTCAAATATCCCATAAATGATACCACACTGATCTCCGGTGGTATACTGACCAGCATATGTACATGATCCGGCATCAGATGTCCCTCGATGATTGTGACACCTTTATATGCACATAGCTGATGAAGGATTTCAGCAAGATTTTAATGTATTTGACGGTGTTCCGCCCGGGGGATACAATTCCATCAACGTAATACGCAGAGAGAGCGGGGAGACGGATGACGGGAAGAGGCAGGCGGCAGATGCCGCATAGTGTGCGGAACAATCGGAAGACGGAATGGATTCTCGCGGGACTGGGCTTCGCACTGTTTCTGCCGTATTTTCTTGCGTTCTGGCCGGGCGTATCCACGCCGGATTCTATTTGGCAGCTCCGGCAGGCGATGCATCTGACCAATTATCAGAGTCAGCATCCGTTTCTTCATACCCTGATGATTGAAATGTGTTACCGGATCGGCAGCACAGCAGCAGGCGCGCTGCATGATTTCACGGGCGGAAGACTGTTCACACACATGTCTGATCAGACCGCGCTGTATCGGGCGGCTTCCGCATCGCAGGCAGACAATGCTGCCGGGCCCATCGCCGGGAATCCGGATTTTGTGAATTATGGCGTGGCACTTTATTCGCTTGTCTCGATGGCGCTGCTCACGGCAGCGGACATGGCGGTGCTGCGCCTGCTCCGCCGCAACGGAGCGCCGCGCTGGGTACTTGGCCTGCTGTGGCTCTTTTTCTTCGCATTTCCCTTCAATGCGGTCCTTTCCATTACGATGTGGAAGGATGTTCCATTCTCCGCCGTGGTGATGCTGACCATGGTGACGCTCTGGGATCATGAGCGCAGCCGCCGCGTCTGGCGGCGCCGCGGACACGCCGGATTTATTTTGCTGGGCTTTCTGTTCTGTACGCTCCGCTCCAACGGCATTGCTGCCTGGCTGTTGTTCACGGTTGTCTATCTGCTGGTGCATCGCCATGCGCTGCGGAAGGGAAGGGAGGCAGGCAGAATTCTGGCCGATCTCGGACTCTCCCTGCTGTGTGCCGCGCTGTTTCTCGGCCCGGTGCAGCGGGCGGCGCATGTGGAGAAGGCGGATCCGACCGAGATGTTGTCCATTCCGCTGCAGCAGGTGGCGTATACCATCGTGCGGAACGGCGAGGACGGAGGCGGGCGGATCACAGAGGAGGAGCTGGAGACACTCCGGGAGGTCGTGGATGTGGACCAGATTCCGTCCTATTATGACAGCGGGCTGTCGGACGCCATCAAGACGCTTGTCCGGGAGAGCAGGGGCGGAGAGAAGATCATGCAAAATCCGGGCAGATGGGCAGCTCTTTATCTGCGGATCGGGCTGCGCAATCCGGACTGTTATGCAGAGGCGTATTACCGGCAGACGTATGGCTATTATGTCCCGACAGCAGGAAGCAGGACCGGATATGCGTCGGAGGTTCAGGAGAATCCGGTGGGACTTTACCGGGTTTATCTCCTGCCATACGGCGCGGTGATCGGCGTCTATAACCTGCTGAACCTCTGCAGCAGGGTTTATTCTGCCGTGTGGTGCAACGCCTTTACGCTCTATATATTCCTTGGGGCGATGCTTGTGACAGGCATTTGCGGAAAACGGGAAAGGCGGCGGGAGAGGAAACGTACCGGCGGAGCGATATCTCACTCCGGATATACGCCGCATCCTGGACTTGTCTTTCTGCTCCCGGTCAGCATTTGGCTGACGTTCCTTCTCTCCACGCCTGCCGCCAATGATTTCCGGTATGTTTATCCGCTGTTTCTGTCCATGCCTGCGGCTGTGATCATGGCGCTGCGTACGGGAAAATGGCTGGGAAGATGACAGAAGTAAGGAATAGCCTGAACAGTTATTGTCCGCCGCCGTGCAGGCGGCGGGCTTGCCAGGGAAAAATGACAGGGAACAGGAATCGTTTGAACAGGGCGCGGCGGACTGCCCGCATGCTAAAGCGCTGACAGAGGGGGGAAAATACCGTGTCATGTACATCTGTGCCGTCCGGGCAGAAGACAACGAAGGATCGCAGCGGACAGGGAATGACGGCCGCTGTGGTGCTGGCAGGGATTGTTCTCCGGGTGATTTACTGTCTCGGCACGACGATTTTCGAGCGTCAGTATGACGCCGGGACCATTGCGCTCGACGCCGGGCACAGGGTCAGCGGCGGACATCTCGCTTATATTCAGTATCTCTATGAAAATGGCCGGCTGCCGGATTTTGATCCGACGACGGTTTATCAGTTCCATCATCCGCCGCTCTTTCACGCGGCGGCGGCGCTCTGGATGCGCTTCATGTCGCTGTTTGTGCATGACACGGTGCAGCTGGAGGAGAGTATCCAGATGTTGCCGCTTGTCTGCGCGGTGATCACGCTTCTGGTCTGCGTGCAGCTTTTCCGGCTGCTGCCGATGGAGGAGCGCGGCGTGTGCTTTGCGGTGGCGGTTCTCGCGTTCCACCCGACGCTCATCCAGTTCTCCGGCAGTGTCAACAACGACTGTATGGGATTGATGTTCACGGTACTCATACTGTATCAGGCGATGCGGTGGAGCCGCAGACCATCGGCAGGGCGGATTCTACTGCTGGCGGTCTGGTTCGGGCTCGGCGTCTCCACGAAGCAGAACGTCGCGGAGATGGCGGTGCCGGTCGGCGCACTGTTTGCCTGGACCTTCTTTCATCATCAAAACCAGTATGCGGATCATGGTCAGGGTGCTGCCCGAAGAAGGCAGCTCGCCCTGCAGTATGCGTTATTCCTTGCTGTGGGACTTCCGCTCTCCCTGTGGTTTTACGTCCGGAATCTGGTTCGCTGGCATGTGCCGCTGCTCTGGGTTTACACGCTGCCGGACGACTCCTGGCAGTATGTGGGCGGCGTGCCGCTTGTGAACCGCTTCCTCTGGCCGGTG
>CACYNZ010000325.1 GCA_902775835.1 uncultured Eubacteriales bacterium
TTGATGGAGCTCGGATCACCGCCATGTTCGCCGCAGATGCCAAACTTGATGTCAGGACGGGTCTTGCGGCCTTTTTCAGCAGCCATCTTAACGAGCTGGCCAACGCCATCCTGGTCAAGTCTTGCAAAAGGATCGCTCTCAAAAATCTTGTTCTCATAGTAGGAACCAAGGAATTTTGCAGCGTCATCACGGCTGAAGCCGAAGGTCATCTGAGTCAGGTCGTTCGTACCGAAGGAGAAGAACTCGGCATCTTCTGCAATTTCATCTGCAGTCACAGCTGCGCGAGGAATCTCAATCATGGTACCAACATGATACTCAAGGGTGACACCCTGCTCTTCGAACACCTTCTTGGCAGTCTCATCAACGATGTTCTTGACAAAGGCCAGTTCCTTCTTGGAACCGACCAGCGGGATCATGATTTCAGGAACGATATCATATCCGCATTCTTTCTTTACGTTGATGGCAGCCTGCAGAACTGCACGGGTCTGCATTTCTGCAATTTCCGGATAGGTGACAGCCAGACGGCAGCCACGGTGACCCATCATAGGATTGGCTTCATGCAGAGCATTAATCTTCTGCTTGACTTCTTCCACAGACATATTCAGGTTGGAAGCAAGCTCTTCAATCTCTTCAGTCATATCCAGGTGGGGAACGAATTCATGCAGCGGCGGATCCAGATAACGGACAGTCATAGGACGGCCTTCCAGAACCTTGTACATGGCTTCGAAGTCACCCTGCTGCATAGGCAGAATCTTGGCCAGAGCCTTTTCGCGCTGTTCTTTGGTGTCAGACAGAATCATTTCACGCACAGCAGCGATACGGGAAGCTTCGAAGAACATATGCTCGGTGCGGCACAGACCGATGCCCTCAGCACCAAATTCCACAGCCTTCTTGGCATCTCTGGGAGTATCAGCATTGGTGCGGACCTTCAGCCGGCGAGCGGCGTCAGCCCAGCCCATCAGACGGGCAAAGTCACCGGAAATGCTTGCGTCAACAGTCTTTACGAGACCGTCATACACGTTACCAGTGGAACCATCCACAGAAATCATATCGCCTTCATGGTAAACCTTTCCAGCGATGGTAACGGTATTGTTTTCTTCATCGAACTTCAGATCTCCGCAGCCGACAACTGCAGCACGACCCATACCACGGGCCACAACAGCTGCATGGCTGGTCATTCCGCCGAAAGCAGTCAGAATGGCCTGGGAGAAATCCATGCCTTCGATATCTTCAGGAGTGGTTTCCTTGCGAACGAGAATAACCTTCTCCTTGTTCTTGCCGTGCTCAGCAGCCTTATCCGCGGTGAAGTAGATAGCACCAGCACCGGCACCGGGAGAAGCCGGCAGACCCTTGGCGATAACGGGAGCCTTCTTGATGGCATCCGCATCGAAATTCGGGTGCAACAGGCTGTCAAGCTGCTTGGGCTCGACCTTCAGAACGGCTTCCTCTTCAGTCAGAACGCCTTCATCCACCAGATCAACAGCGATCTTCAGAGCAGAAGCAGCTGTGCGCTTACCATTACGGGTCTGCAGCATGTAGAGCTTGCCTTCTTCAATGGTATACTCCATATCCTGCATGTCGCGGTAATGAGCTTCGAGCTTGTTGGCAATATCCACAAACTGCTTGTACACTTCAGGCATGGCCTGCTCAAGGGTGGAAATGGGCTGAGGCGTACGGATACCAGCAACAACGTCTTCGCCCTGAGCGTTCAGAAGATACTCGCCATAGAGTTTCTTTTCGCCAGTGGAAGGATTGCGGGTAAACGCAACACCGGTACCAGAGGTTTCACCCATGTTGCCGAACACCATGCTCTGCACGTTTACAGCAGTGCCCCAATCGCCGGGAATATCGTTCATGCGGCGATAATAGATAGCACGGGGATTGTCCCAGGACCGGAAAACAGCCTTGACAGCTTCCATCAGCTGGACGCGGGGATCCTGCGGGAAATCCACGCCCTGATGCTTCTTGTAGATTTCCTTGAACCGTTCGACGATCTGCTTCAGATCTTCTGCATCAAGATCGCGATCGAACTTTACGCCCTTCTTCTCTTTGAATTCATCCAGAACAGCTTCAAATTCGCTCTTCGGGATTTCCATAACCACGTCGGAGAACATGGCGATAAAACGGCGATAAGCATCATACGCAAACTTTTCGTTATTGGTCTTCTTAGCAAGACCCTTAACAGATTTGTCAGTCAGACCAAGGTTCAGAATAGTATCCATCATACCAGGCATGGAAGCGCGGGCGCCGGAACGGACAGAAACCAGGAAAGGATTCTCATCGTCGCCGAATTTCTTTCCAGCAATCTGCTCTGTGGTGGCAAGTGCTTCGTAGATCTGCTTTACGATTTCATCGTTGATCTTTTTGCCATCATTGTAATACTGAGTGCAGGCTTCTGTAGTCACGGTAAAACCCTGGGGCACAGGCATGCCGAGATTGGTCATCTCAGCCAGATTCGCGCCTTTACCACCAAGAAGTTCACGCATGTTGGCATTGCCTTCCTTGAAGAGGTATACATACTTCTTCGCCATGGGTATCTCCTCCTTTGTGTTGTTCAGGACATTCCCTGAATGAGGGAGCCGATGCCCATCTGGTACGGTCCCCTTTCAGCTTAAATATTATACAGTTTTGTCCATTGTTTGGCAAGAATGCTGACATTTTTTGGTGTCTCAGATGCCGATACTGTTTTCCTGTTCAGCCTTCCTGATTTCGCTCAGCCGGGAGTTCCGGTCGCTCTCTTTTTTCCGGAGTTCTTCCTGCTCTGCCCAGACGGATTTCAGTTTTTCCCATGCCGCTGCATACTCGGCCTTCACCGCTTCCATTTCGGAATGACATTGCTTCTTTTCCTCATAGAGACCTTCAAGTATGCTCTTCTGTTCTTTTGCCTGATTCGAATCAAATTCTTCCGGATGCAGCAGCATATGCTGAATCTCCTGTTTCTTTTTTCGAATTTCTTCTTTCAGCGAGAGTATTCTTTCACTTAATGCGTCCCGCTTCATTTTGGTGGATGAAACGAGCGACGACTGGATCTGTACTGTAATATTTGCCATTTCGAGCTGAGTCTGAATTCTCTGCAATACTGGATCTGCTATATAAATTCCTCCTTTTCATAAAGACAGGAGGCACGGAACGTGCCTCCTGATCAGATCAATTATCCTTTTTTGCTGCTTCAGCTGCTGCCTTTGCCTTTTTGGCGGCTTCGATTTTCGCCAGC
Organism: uncultured Eubacteriales bacterium; assembly: GCA_902775835.1. The sequence goes on from CACYNZ010000325.1 coordinate 3,215, forward strand.
TGCTCGGGAGTAAACTGAGGCTTCACCGGTTCACGCTTTTCGACAGCTGCCTGAGGATCACGCGGCCGATACCGGACACGCATGGTAATGCACTTCTTCGGGCACTTCTCAGCACAGGCACCACAGCCGGTACATGCTTCTGTCACACGATGCTTCTCCTTAGGAGCACCGACAATGGCGTTGAACGTACAGGTCCTGGCGCACATCGTGCAGCCGATACATTCATCCCGCTTGATCACTGCCTCAAGCCGCTCGTCGAAGTTTGCCTTCATGGCCTCAGTCGGGCAGGCTTCCGCACACATCATGCACTGACGGCATTTGGAGTAATCAATCTTGGGAAGCCCATTCACCATGGTAATGGCTTCAAACTTGCAGGCCCGCATGCACTTTCCGCATCCGATGCAGCCCGTCTGGCAATTGGAAGAAACAGCCTTGCCGACGCCAGGATTGTGACAGGCAACGTCCACTTTCTGTTTTGCCGGTCTCAGTTTCATAACGCCCTTCGGGCATACGGAAACGCACTTTCCGCAGCTCTGGCATTTTTCTTCATCAACTACGGCAATATGTCTGCTCTCATCGATATGAATGGCTCCGAACGGACATTCGCGGGCACAGGTTCCAAGTCCCATACAGGCGAATTTGCAGGACTTGTAGCCATCCGATACCACAGAAGCCGCTATGCAGTCCTTAATGCCCTGATATTCAAACCGGGCCTTGCAGTTGTCCGTTCCTCCCTGGCAGACCACACGGGCAACCATCTTTTCCTGTTCGCCTGCTTCAACGCCCATGATTGCGGCAATTTTCTTTGCCACATCTGAGCCGCCGACAGGACACTGATTAACAGGAGCACGTCCGGCAGCAATTGCATCCGCACACCCGTCACAGCCAGGATATCCGCAGCCGCCGCAGTTCGCACCCGGCAGAGCTTCACGCACCGCATCCCTTTTCTCATCCTTCGGCACAGCGAACACGCGAGCTGTATAAGTGAGCAGCGCACCAAACAGTGCACCCATGGCGCCTAACACCAGCACCGCCCATAATATATTCATTCACATATCCTCCCGTCGAATCAGATCAGACCGCCGAAGCCCATGAAACTGATAGCCATCAGGCCGGCTGTAATAAGTGCTCCCGGGAATCCCTGCATCCATTTCGGCATATTGGAC
>CACYNZ010000326.1 GCA_902775835.1 uncultured Eubacteriales bacterium
TGCCACGGTGGCTCTGTTCAGTGCCATCGGCGTGTGGAATGACTTCCGCCAGTGCCTGCTTATGAACGACTCTTCCTATTACTATAACCTGCAGTACACCATCTACCAGACCATGAACAACCTCAGGTTCCTGAAGGAGAACGCGTCCCGCATGGGCGGCGTCAATGTCTCGAACCTGCCTTCGGAAACCTTCCGTATGGCCATGGCTGTGGTGACCGTGGGACCCATTATTCTCGCTTATCCCTTCTTCCAGCAGTACTTTGTCAAGGGTCTGACAGTGGGTGCTGTGAAGGGTTAAGACATAATGTTTCTCGGGGGAGCGAATCCCCGGAAAATATGATGAGGAGGTACCCTTATGCGTAAACTGGTTTCCCTGCTTGTGGCGCTGATGATGATCATCGCGCTGGTGCCCACCGCAATGGCAGATGATGTGTACACACTCGACTGCTACTGGGTCGGCAACGGCGACAACACCGCCATCCGCGAAGGCGTTCAGAAGGCCATCAATGCGTACATTGAGCCTCTGATCGGAGCAAACATTGTGTTCCATATCATCGGTTGGGATGACTGGAATGACAAGGCTATCAATGCCCTGCAGTCCGGTGAGAAGATGGACCTCATCTTCACCGCTGACTGGGAAGGCTATGGCGTGGAAGTGTCCGGCGGACTGCTGCTGCCCCTGGATGACCTGGTGGCCCAGTATGGCCAGGGCATCACCGAGACCCTGCCCCAGACGTTCCTGGACGGCGTCCGCGTTGGCGGCGTGCTGTATGGCATCCCCACCAACAAGGAACTGTGCGTGCCCGAAGGCTTCATCATCAACAAGACCGCTGCCGCCGAAATCGGCTGGGACGTGACCGCTGATGATCCTGCCATCAAGACCACCGCTGACCTCGAGCCCTACCTGGCCAAGTATAAGGAACTGCATCCTGACAAGTATCCTTACCTGATGGATGGTCAGAACGGCCGCTGGGCAGACGAACCCTGGGCTCCCGACTGGGCAGGCCTGGAGAACAACTGCGTGGCCATGAAGATGGCCGCTGACGAGAACGGCGTGTTCGACGAGACCCCCTATTCCATCTTCGAGACCGAAGAGCAGGCTGAGCACATCGCTCTGATGTACAAGTGGGGCCAGGCCGGCTACATCGATCCTGACCAGGCTCTGACCAGCTTCGACTACAACGGCACCTTCGGCCGCGGCGACTTCCTGGTGTTCGTACAGCCCCTGAAGGGCAACGGCATCAAGGCTGCTGAAATGTATGCTGCCAACCACACTGCTGACTTTGAGTGCGTGGAAATCACCATGCAGCCCAAGTATGTTGTGACCACCCATGCCGGCGGCTCCATGTTCGGCATCCCGGTCACCAGCAAGAATCCTGAAAAGGCCATGCAGTACATCAACCTCATGCACAGCGATCCTACCCTGGTCAACCTGATGCTGTTCGGCGAAGAAGGCGTGAACTACACCAAGGTCAATGACACCCAGGTTGAGATCATCCCCGATGCCAACTGGTACGGCGTGCACGGCGGTGCCTGGACTGTGGGCAACACCAAGCTGCAGTATGTGCTGACCAGCGAAGATCCTGAGAAGAACGCTCTGCTCCAGTCCTATGCAGATGACGCTGTTGCCACCGCTTCCCTGGGCTTCCGTTTCGTGAAGGACAACGTGGCTGATCAGATCGCTGCTGTTTCCGGCGTGATCAAGGAATATGCGAACCCCATGATGTGCGGTTCCGTGGATCCTGCTGATCCCGCACAGGGCCTTGAAGCTCTGAAGGCTGCTCTGGCTGATGCCGGCATGGCTGATATCCTTGCCGAAGTTCAGACCCAGTATGATGCCTGGAAGGCAGCTCAGGCTGAATAAGTCTGAAACAGACGGAAACGTCTGAATGGATGAGGGAGAGGAACCGTATGGCTTCTCTCCCTTTTTTCATTGGCTGTGAGCAGCGGGCATGTACGGCCCGGCAGGTGTCATGGCGGATATGCGCATATGCCTGAGAAGCGAACATTCCCTGAAAGAGCGCATGCCGGCAGGATCATCCGGCGCGTTCCACTTGGTTTTCATGCATGGAATATGCTGACAATGATGCTGTGATGTTCGCAGGGATTATGGCATGCCGCGGATCTGTACGGACATACCCGGTTCAGAGCCCAATTTCTGGAAAATCTTGGAGATTCTCAATGAATTGTGTATTCCTGCGCATTCCTTGTGGTATAATTCTTCTTGGATTTTTCCATTGAAAGGAGATATATTCCCATGAAACAGTTCAGGAAAGTGTTTGCTCTGGCGCTGGCCCTTATGATGGTCCTGGCCGCTCTGCCCGCAGTGGCAGAGGAGGGAAATGCCACTCAGGTGATTTCCGGGATTTTCGGCAATCCTCCCCGCACGGAAGACGGCTATGTGGACGTGGAAGCAGCCATGACCACGCTCACGGAGCAGCTGCCCAAGGATGAAGCGGGCAATGTGGATGCGGGAATTGTGGCTGATTCCGTGACCGAGCTTCTGCCTGCCGATGAGAACGGCGGCGTTGACATAGGTTCCGTGGTCAGCACCCTCACCGGACTTCTGCCTACCGACGAAAGCGGAAACGTCAACACGGACGCGCTTGTGCAGCAGATGGACGGCATGACCCGCGGTCTTGTCAGTGAAAGCGGCCTGGGCTCCATGGTGTCCCAGATCTTCTCTGCTGTGGGCAATGGAGAGGGCCTGTCTTCTCTGCTGTCCTCCCTGGTGAGCAGTTTCACGGAGAAGGGCAACCTGACTTCCCTGATTTCCTCCATGTTCAGCGGCTTCGGTGAAGGCGGCCTGAGCTCCATGCTCACTTCCGTCATGTCCAGCTTCACCGGTGAGGGCGCCCTCAGTTCCGTCCTGTCCTCTGTGCTGAGCGGATCAGGCCTGTCTTCTCTGCTTTCCGGTTTCACCGGCGGTGACGGAAGCGGTCTTGGCGGCCTTCTGAATGGTCTTGGCGGACTGCTCGGAGGAGACTAAGCTTTTCTTTGGCATCAGCATGCAGGCGGCACGGCAGGGAAACCTGCTGTGCCGCTTTTTGCGCAAAAAAAGAACCGGCATCAGCCGGTTCTTCGGAATGCTGCTTTCAGTTCAAGCGGTTATATTCCTTTTCCCTGATCCTGTCGGATTAGAAACGGGATTCCTTCTGAGCTGCGAAGCACTCGCGGCAGTATACAGGACGATCTCCACGGGGCTGGAAGGGGACCTGGGTCTCCCGGCCGCAGCCGTCACAGATCACGGTGAACATCTGGCGAGGAGCACTGCCATTCTGGGAAGCGCGCTTTGCGGCACGGCACTCAGGGCAGCGGCTGGGCTTGTTCTGGAAGCCCTTCTCGGCGAAGAAAGCCTGTTCGGAGGCAGAGAATACGAATTCCCGGCCACAGTCACGACAAGTCAAGGTTTCATCCTGGTACATGGTTAAGAACCCTCCTAAAGTATCATTGCCCATCCTGTGCCAATTTCATTCCATAGGTCCCGGCGTCGGATGCGCGATCCCAGAGGAAACAACCAGGCATTGCTGGTGGGCTACAGAAAAAATCATAGCACAAACATCCCAAAAAGTATATGAGATATAAGGGCCCTTGCATGAAATATGCGCAGTAGCGATCATGAATGAAAACATATTTTCTGTAAGAAAAAAAACTATGGATAAAAGGGAAAATATGTCATAATTTGGACACGAAAAAGAGTGTCTGTGGGAAAAACCATTGGATATAATTGGCCAGATACAGGATTTTTTCGGCCTTTTGTGCAGAAAAACTGCCTGGAGATTATGTAATTTATTGTGCATATGGAGTACAATGACCAGAGTAAGCGAGTGTTTCAGGGGGGAGATGGTTCCAATGGATTACAGGGATCTGGGATTCCGCGTCCGCGATGCAAGGCGGAAAAGTGGGCTGACGCAGGAGAAGCTGGCAGAAAAGGTCGGGATATCTCCATCGTTTCTCGGGCATATAGAGCGGGGAACCCGGGTGGCCAGTCTGGAAACGCTTGTGGCCCTGTGCAATGAACTGAGTGTGTCCCCGGACTATCTGCTGTCTGCAAGCCTGCATCCGTTTGATCGGTCCATGCCTTCCGGCCTTACTGAGGCGGAAAAGATCAGGCTGAGTGAATTCCTGAGGCTCGCCCAGGATACGGTGCGGAACTGGAAATAGGTCGTCAGAATGAGGAGCGGAAAGCTCCTTTTTCTTTTGCGGCGGAACTTGCAAAGGAAGTGTAAATGTACTATCTTTCGTTCAGAACGTGACAGGAGGCAGTTATGCAGCAGACGGAAAGGACGGCCATTGTGCTCCGGGCGGTGAATTACCGCGACAGCGACCGGATGCTGACTTTGTTCAGTCCGGTTTTTGGCAG
>CACYNZ010000327.1 GCA_902775835.1 uncultured Eubacteriales bacterium
ATCGTTTTCAAGGTTCATGCTGTGCTCTCGCAACAGCTCGGATATAATAACACCGGTTCAAAATCGTGTCAAGCGATTTTTAGCGTGCATTTTCATATTTCGGCACTACTTTTTTCATGCGAACAATCACTGAATCCTTTTCCGCCCGAAACCGCACTTTTCCCGGTCATTTATCCGCTTTTTGCAGGTAATCGTACGGACTCTTTGTCCCTGTTCCGAACATTCCTGTTTTATCCACAGAAAAAACCGGACTTTCGTCCGGCTTTTCAAAATCATCAGTTCCCATAGATGAAGCTGTGCAGTGCATTTACGTTGATATCCCAGTTCTTCGTAGACAGATTGATTACGCTGGCTCCGTCGATCGTGGCATAGCTGTATGTCTTATCCATCGGAATCCTGTGCTGGGAAATCACTTCCCCGCCGGATTTCATATTCTGAATAATATCTCCCTTCAGCACGGACAGCGCCAGGTTCAGCAGAGTTCCGGGATTCATATTGGTCGTGACATAATCCTTGGAAGTATTGATCAGGTTTGTCAGATTATTCATGGAAATGTCTTCCAGGACTTTCTTGAGAAGAAGCTCAAGCAGATGACGCTGTCTTGCCGTACGTTTGAAATCATTGTCAATTTCACGCAGTCGTGCATACATGACAGCCTGTACACCATCGAGGTGCTGAATTCCTTCTTTCCGTTCAAGAGGCGTTCTGGATTTTCCGTCGGTGTTGTCATACGCCGGCGGATGCTTCCGAAGATAGGTATTGATGGCGCCCGCCTCTGTTTTTGACAAATCAATATCAATTCCGCCGATCGCATCAATAATGGAAGCAAGTCCGTAGAAATTGATAGTCACATAATGCTGAATATTCAGCTTGAAGTTATGGTTCACTGTCCTCATGGCCAGTTCGCCGCCGCCTCTTGAATATGCATTGTTAATGCGGCTCTTGTTCTTGTATCCCGGAATCGTCACATACAGATCCCGCAGAATACTGGACAGTTTTACAGTTCCCTCTGCCGTGTTGATGGAACATACCATGGTCACATCGTTGTGCTGCAGTCCTTTGGAAGGATCAAGGTCACGGGACCGGGTATCAATTCCCACCAGGAGAATATTGACCACATCGTCAGAAAGCTCCGTGTTCAGTTCGAGGTCCTCAGGATTGATGCTTTCATCCACTTCCCAGTTTTCAAGATCCTCAGCTGCTTCTGCCGGATCCGCGTCAATCACAAATACGGATTCCTCGTCTTCCTCTTCAACAAGTTCCCACTCTTCCAGTACCAGTTCTTCTTCTTCCTCTTCCGCAAGCACACCAGTGACGTTTCCGGTCAACAGGCAGATCATCATAAAAAGAGAAAGGAATCTGAACAGCTGTCGTTTCATTCGTTTCCACCCCTGTTATCAAAATAGCCTTTTCAGCTCTTGCTTATCTGCAAAACAGGTTCCATGCCGAGCTCTGCTTCCACTAGATATTATCATTTTCGTTCTCATTTCACAACCGTTCTTCTCAGTGTTTCCAGACTCTCCAGAACATTGTTTACATTTCGGCACATGCCCCCATAGGGTTCCAGAATCACACTGCCGTCAAAGCCAATTTCTTCAAGGGCACTGCCGAAGTCCTGCCAGGGAACGCAGTCCATACCCGGCAGGGCAAGCTTTCCATCCTGATTCCATCCGAGTACATGGACATGGGCCAGATGGCTGCCCATGTGCCGCGCCATATCCATCAGGTCCGCGCCTGACTGATGTGCCTGTTTGGTATCCAGTACAAAGCGCACATACGGGTATTCCTCCAGAACGATATCCACGTCCTCCGCATTCTGCAGTGTCCGCCAGGAAACATTTTCCCAGAGCAGTTCCACATTGTTTTCTCTGGCAGTCTCCCACAATTCCCGCACGGTTTCTTTTCCTGCATGAATCTGATTCGGATGGAGTCTCCCCCGGACAACCCCCGGGCCGTGAAAAACATAATAGGAAGCGCCAAGCGCCTGGGCAGCACGGCAGACGTTCCTGAAAACGTTCATGGCTTCTTTTCGCTGCCGTGGAGATCTTCCAAACAAATCCGCTTCAAACTGTGTGCCTTTCGGATGAACAGAAGCGCATGGAAGCTTTCCCAGCTTTTCTCTTACAATGCGCGCAAACTCCACAGTATATTCAGAATAGGTTTCCAGAAAGATTTCACACGTATCCAATGGCAGCTCAGCCAGACACGCCGCTGCATCCTCCGTCTCCATATCCCCGTAATATGCTGCGCTGCTCATGCCCAGCTTCATGTCAGCACCCCCGAATTCAGCTCATCCAGCGTCAGAAGAAATGCGGGGATCATCTCATGCAGGAAATCCTGCACCTCCGGAATATCAATGGCATCCAGTGAACTGCGGATTGTCTTCGCCGCATAGTCAAATTCATGATTCCCGGCCCGTTCCTCTTCAAGACACTTTACATAGGCGCTGATCTTATCCGCCGCCTTCACAATTCTGGCCTCATAGGTATCTTTCTCGCCCATGCACCGGTTCACCGGCTCCTGCAGTTCAGGCGGCAGCATGGCTACCAGGCTTTCTCTTGCCTTGTTTTCCACAGAAGCATAGGCTGCTTTAATCTCCGGGTCAAAGTATTTGACCGGCGTGGGCATGTCGCCCGTCATGACTTCCACAGCATCATGATACACGGCCAGTGCTATCACGTGTTCCTCGTCAACATCCCGGCCGTAGCGGGTTTTCCCGAGCAGTGCAATCCCATGAGCCATCATGGCCACCTGCAGAGAATGCTCCGCGTCATTTTCCGACTGTGTGTTGCGCATCAGTCCCCATCTTCTGATCAGCTTGAGCCTCGCCATATAGGCATAAAACTGGTTCACGTTTTCACCCCTCACTTATTACCGGACGATTATACACTCTTTCCCTGTCAGTTGGCAAAATTCCGCTGAGCTCTCATGTTTTTTCCTTCCTGCAGCTCCCTTCATCTGACTGATGCCTTGACAAGGGAATCTGCGTGCGTATAATTACATCAATTGCATCCACCGCTAGGGGTGCGGTCAGTGACCGCTGAGAGGATTTATTCCGACCCTTGGAACCTGTGTAGATTATCCTACCGTAGGGAAGCGGACCGTAGCCAGCCATCCGACTGATACGTCAGCTTTCCCGCGATCACAGCGCGGGATTTTTCTTTTTCAGGATGCAGAATCATAAGGAGGTTGGTATCCATGTCTCTCATTCTTTCCCGTGCTCTGGCCGAAACTGCCGAGCAGACCGTTCAGGAAGTCCAGGCTGAGCCCAGCTGGTTTCAAACCGCCTTCAAAAAGCTTGCCGAACTGCCAGTCTGGGGCTGGATCATTGTGCTTGTGCTTTTTCTTGGCGCAGTATTCATTCTCTCTTCCACGCGCCATAAGAAGCAGAAGTGGACCACACAGATGCTCTGTGTCGGCGCCATGTGCATTGCCCTGAGCACCGTGCTCAGCCGCATCCGTCTGTTTACCATGCCCTCCGGCGGATCCATCACGCCTGCCAGCATGCTTCCTCTGATGCTCTTCGCCTACGTATACGGCACTGCCCCCGGACTGCTGCTCGGAGCCGTATTCGGACTTCTGGACTATGCATTCGGCGGCTGGTTCCTGAACATTCCTCAGTTTCTGCTTGATTATCCCATTGCGTTCGGCATGCTCGGCCTTGCAGGTCTCACAAGAGGAATGCGCAATGACAGAGTCGGTTTCCCGCTCGGCACATTCGTCGGCAGCGCCGGCCGCTATCTCGCAGCTGTACTCGCAGGCGTAGCCTTCTGGTCTGACGGGCGCACCGGGCTGGAAGCCTGGCTGTATTCCCTCGGCTATAACGGCACTTACATGTCTGTGGAATGCATTCTCTGCGTCGTCATCGCCGTCCTTATCGGACCGAGGATTCTTTCGGCCATGCGCAAAGTGCGCTGATTTCCCGGCACCTGCTGCTCTGCTTTTACGCAGAGCAGTTTTTCTGTGCGAGCATATGCGTCTTTTCTTGCCCTTTTTTCCGCTTCTGCCGGAATAATAGAGACAGTTTCATTTACACTGATGAAGCTTCTCACCCCGTTCAAATACTGGCCCTGCTATCTGGTGGCACTGGTTCTTTCAGTACTCTGGAACTTTACTTTGAACAGGGAATTCACATTTAAGTCCTCAAATAACGTTCCAAAGGCCATGTTCCTTGTATTTCTTTTCTACTGTGTGTTCACTCCACTGTCCACAATTGGGGGAAATTATCTTTCAGAATCAGCCCACTGGAACGACTATGCAGTGCTCTTCGTTACCATGGGGTGCAACCTGGTTTCTGAGTACCTGTACGACCGTTTTGTTGTATACAGAAACAGCATGAACACCAACGCCAGAGGCCA
>CACYNZ010000328.1 GCA_902775835.1 uncultured Eubacteriales bacterium
ATCACATAACGGATAATCTCCAGTTCCAGAGCGTCCCGGCGGGGCCGGATTCCTCCGACGGTTTTATCAGCTCTTGCGCCATAAAGCCGGGGATCCGCATCCGGACCGCCGGAAACCATTATTCCATCCATCCGGTCTGCCATTTCCTTGGCCAGAAGCGGATCCTGGGTATTGGGCAGAATCACCGGCACCCCGCCTGCCCTCTCAATCGCGTTGGTATAGGCATCCAGCAAGACTTCTCTTTCCGAGCTGCGCAGCAGGATCTCAAAGCGCGCCTCCATCCCGAACTCCGGATGGTTTCTCACATCATTGCGTATGAACCGCACGCACTCCAGTTCCAGTGGCGCCGGCATACCCGCCCAATATCGTATACAGGCAGCGGCTCATCAGATACTTTACACGCTTTTTCAGATTACCGGAATAGCGTTTTTCCCAGTACGTCTTCGACAGAATGCCGGAATACAGGACACGCCGCAGGGCCACCAGGTGTCCTGTCCACTTCTCACGTTCTTCCATGGCATCCGGAAAACGGTCCAGCGGAAAAATATCGATCCACACATAGATCGGATGATCATCAGTGAAACGCGAATCCTCACAGATATATTTCCGGTTGACCGCCTTGATGAACGGATAAAACGCCTTGTCCTCCCCAGGAAGTTCAAACGAAACACCTTCCACGTCTCCGGGATTCTTCCCGATCAGACCGCGCAGCTTTTCAAAGTCATCCCGTGGCACCAGAATGTCGATATCGTCATCCCAGGGAATATAGCCGTTATGCCGGACTGCACCGAGCATGATGCCGCCTCCGAGAATATAGCTCAGTCCGTTTTTCCAGATAATCCTCAGTTCTGCACAGAATATCGTATTCCACCATCTGTACTTCCCTGAGCGGCAGATACTTCTTTTCCATCTGGTTATCCCGTCTGCGGCTGACCGGCCTTTGTCCGGTCCCCCGTCCATTCCTTTCTCTGTTTCATGACGCTTTCAGCTCTTCCATGCTCTGCAGCTTACACTGCATGCGGACAGGCGGCTGATACATACGCGGGACATTATATCACATGCGCAGCCGTTCCGGCACAGATACGGCCTGTGGATTTCCATGTCCGGTCACTGCTGTGTACCCGGGCTTCATCCGCATGCCCGCGGAAAAAGGCTCCTGACAAAAGAGGCTCCTAACCGGGATTTCAGAAACGAAGCAGCTTTGAACTGAAATCCTTTCCACGGAAAAACCGGGACCATGTTTCACTGCACAGCCCCGGTTATGATAGATTTTGTCTCAGGAGCGATCTCAGTCGCTGCAAGTGCGCAGTTTTTGCGCCCGGGCACCGGGCATATTCCCTCACGCCTCTGTCAGAAGACGCGGATCATTGGTGATCACGCCGTCCACTTTCCATTCCTTCAGCTTCTCAAAGGTCTTCCGGTCATTGACCGTCCACACATTGATTCCGATCCCGTACTGCTGGCAGTTTTCCGCGTTCTCCCTTGTCAGTATGTCTGCGTCCGGGTGATAGTATTCAAACCCGTACTTCCGGCAGTAATACCCGGCATTGACCAGATCGTTGTTCTCCACCAGAGCGCCTACCGGGCATTCCGGCAGCAGTTCCTTCATCCGGACAATGGAGAGATGATTGAAGGAAGAGAAGATCACCTTGTCCTCCAGATGGAAGGCCTTGATCATTTCCGCGGTCTTCTCCTCGATCTCCGGATAGTACACAATGCTAGTCTTGAGCTCCACGTTGGTGATCAGGGGCGTATCCTTCACCCAGTCGCAGTATTCCTCAAACGTGGGAATCTGGAACCCGGAAAATTCTTCCTTCTTCACCAGGGATGCGTCCAGCTGCCTGAGTTCGGACAGGGTATGGTCCTTGACATAGCCGTGCCCGTCCGTTGTTCTGTCCAGGGTTTCGTCATGGATGATGACCAGTTCCCCATCCCTGGACAATTGCACATCCAGTTCAATGCCGTCCACGCCCGCCAGAAATGCCTCATTGAACGCAGGCATGGTGTTTTCCGGAAACCGACCGCTGTATCCCCTGTGCGCAAATATTCTCATGTTTCTCTGACCTTTCTACAGACGTATGATCTGATCCTCCCGGATGGCAACCTGTACGTCTTCCCCGTCCGAAAAGATCCTGCTGCTTCCATATACCACATCCGCGTTCAGCTGTAAACCACCCGCGTTCACCTGATAGCGGATCAGATTGCCATGGGAGATATGCCCGGCTATGGTAGCCTTTGCTGTCAGCATGCCATGTTCGGCAGGCGCCGGCTTTTCCGAAAGCAGGATAATCTCCGGACGGATGGCAATGTTTTCTTCCGCGAACGCGCACCCGAATGCCTGATTGAACTGACTCACATCCGGAAGATTGTAGTTGCCGATGAAGGTGGCGGCAAACCTGGTGGCCGGATGCACATAGATTTCCTCCGGCGTGCCGGACTGCTCAATCCTGCCCTCATGGAACAGATGGATCCGGTCGGACATGACCATGGCCTCGTCCTGGTCATGGGTGACAAAGATGGTGGTGATCCCCATCTGCTTCTGGATTTTCCGGATCTCGATCTGCAGGTTTTTCCGCAGAAGCGCGTCAATGGCGCTGAGCGGCTCATCCAGGAGCAGGACTTTCGGTGCCGTGACCATGGCCCTTGCCAGGGCCACGCGCTGCTGCTGGCCGCCGGAGAGCTGGGACGGGTACTGGCTGATCTTGTCGCTCAAGCCCACGATCTCCAGCATCTGTTCCACTTTTTCACGGATTTCCTGTTTCGGCAGCTTCTTCAGCTTCAGGCCGTAGGCCACGTTTTCACGCACGTTCAGGTTCGGAAACAGGGAATAGGCCTGGAACACCATGCCGATGCCCCGCTGTCTCGGCGTGACATCCGTGATATCCTGTCCGTCCAGGTAAATGCGGCCGCTGCTCACCTGCTCGAGGCCTGCAAGGCAGCGCAGAAGTGTGGACTTTCCGCAGCCCGATGGGCCCAGGAGCGTGACAAGCTGGCCCTTTTCCACTTCCAGGCTGATGTCCTTCAGCACATGGTTGGTGCCGAACTTCTTGTTGATCTTTTCAAATGCTATGTATGCCATCTTACTCTCCCGTACTGCTTCTCCCGGACGCGCTCCGGCTCTGGGCTGCCAGGACCAGGGCGGTAATCGCGAAGGTAAGCATCATGATCACCACAAACACGGCAGACGCTTCCGTACTCGAGCGCTTCATGGCCTGATACAGGAATTTCTGCATGTTGTTCACGTTTGTGCTGGAAAGATTGCGGATAATGACATAGTCGCCGAACAGGAGGCTCACCGCCAGCAGGCTGGACACGGTGATCCCGGGCAAAATGTTCGGCACAATGATCTTGAAGAACGCGCGGAACTTGCTCTCGCCCAGCATCTCGGCCGCTTCCAGAAGCATGTTCATGTTCACTGCGCGCATGCCGTTGCGGATGCCGTTAAAGATATGCGGCAGTATAATGATGCAGTACGCGCCGATGAGCATGACCATGCGGTTTCCGAGCACGGATTCCGAGCGCGCATACAATACCAGGATGGAAACCGACAATATGACGCCCTGGATCGTGTAGGGGATCATGCTGAGCATCTGCACGTATTTTTCCAGCTTCGGGAAATAGACCGTGACCACAAACAGTGCCAGCAGCATGACCAGCACGGTCAGAAGAATCGGGATCACGCAGATCAGTACCGTCTGGTACATGGACGTGAGAAACGCAGGATCCGTAAAGATCTTTTCATAGTTTGCCAGGGTGAATCCCCTGGGAATGATGCCGGTCCAGTCCTCAAACAGGGAATATATGATCGTCGCCGCGAGGGGAAGCAGGAGCCAGATCATGATGAGCACCATGATGATGCCGGCTGACCGTACACGCTTTTTCTTCACATGCGGTCACCTGCCTTCCCACTTGGTCGTTTTTTTCGTGATGAAGTTATTGATAAGAATCACGATGCACAGTATCAGCATCATGACCACGGAAAGCGCCGCGCCGAGCTTCGGCTTGGTCTTGATATCGCCCACAAAGGACGCGGAGATATTGACCGGAAGCAGGGAGAAATTGTTCATCAAAAGCGCGTAGGCCGTGGCATAGGCACATAATGCGTTGGCAAACAGCACGCTGAGGGTGGAGAACAGGCTCGGAATCAGCACCGGAATCCCCACATGCATCCAGAAATGCACATTTGACCCGCCGAGCAGCATATTGGCTTCGCTCCATTCCTTCCGGATCCCATGGAATGCCGGGATCAGCAGAAGCGTGGACAGCGGAATCTGGAAATAGATATACATCATGGTCAGGCCGTTGCTGGTATAGAGATCGAAGTCCTGCAGGAACCCGATCCCGTAGC
>CACYNZ010000329.1 GCA_902775835.1 uncultured Eubacteriales bacterium
GGCGTCATGAGTTCCAGACCGTTGGGCGTATTGAGAAGCTCATACACTGTCTGCAGGATCTTTTCCGCCTTCTCCTCGTCCGCAGCACCGCTGATCACGGCCCAGGACTGGGGATTCAGCCACATGGCCGCTTCCGGATCATGCTTGCTTCCGATGACTTCCCCGGTCTCCCTGTAGCCTCTCAGATACCGGTCATCCTCCCAGAAATAGCGCTGAATCAGTTCCAGCTGCTTTTCCTTCCATGCCTTCAGCTGGCTGCGGTATGCTTCTTCGCCGTCCCTGCCTTCCAGCAGTTCATCCAGAAGGCTCAGCGCATACACCAGCTGGAACGCCACAAAGCTAGACTCGCCCTGGGCACCCAGCTTCAGGCAGTCATTCCAGTCCGCGTGCAGTCCGGCAGGCATGCCGTGGCTGCCCAGGTGATCCATGGAGAACTGAATGGCGCGCTTCAGGTGCTCCAGCACCGTGCCCTCATCCCGGTCTGCAAACGGAATCACCTTGTCCAGGAATGCCTTGTTCCCGGTTTCGGCAATATACTTATACACCGTGGGGAAGAGCCACAGCGCGTCATCCGCGCGGTAATGCGGATGTCCGGTCTCCTTGACATAGCTCTCGTCTTCCGGTGTATCCTCATGACCCGCGTTATGGGTATACTTGACCAGGGGCAGTCCGCCGCCGTGATGCACCTGGGCGGAGAGCATGAATTCGATGCGGTCCCGGGCCATTTCCGGATCCAGATGAATGATGCCCTGGATATCCTGGACCGTATCCCGGTATCCATATCCGTTGCGCTGTCCGCAGTAAATGAGGCTGGCTGCACGGCTCCATACAAAGGTAATGAAGCACTGGAACGCGTTCCAGGTATTGACCATGGTATTGAACTCCGTATCCGGCGTTTCAATATGCAGATTGTCCAGCTTGCCGTGCCAGTAGCGGATCAGTTCCTCATGTTCCTTTTCCACGGTCTCCTGGGTATGCTCATAATGCTTCAGGAGCGCCTGGGATTCCTTTTCTCCCTTCTGACCCAGCACAAAGCAGAATACCTTCGTTTCTCCGCTTCCAAGCGTGAATTCGGTCTGCAGGGCACCGCAGGGATTTCCGTTGAAGTTCAGGCTGTTGTCCAGCTTTCCGTCCAGCAGGGCCTGAGGCTCATGGAACCGGTGCTGGCCAAGGAAACGGTCTCTGCGTCCGGTATAGGCATCCACCTTGGATCCCGCCATGCCGAAGAAGCGCTCCTGTCCGTTTTCGCCCTCTTCATTGACGCCGTTGAACTGGTTGATCCGCTCAAGGATATGGTCGCCATGGAATTCCGTCACCGTAATGAACTGCGTATACTGCATGTTCACCAGATCCTGCTCATAGAAGCTATCCGTGGTGAACTCACAGTATCCGAAAGCGGACAGCTTCCGCTCCCGGGTATCCTCATTGGTCACCTTGACATACCAGACTTCATGGGTGGCACCCAGGGGCACATAGTACAGGACAGAAGAGGAAATTCCGCGGTATTTGCTGCTGATCTGAGTGTAGGCCGTGCCGTGGCGGCATTCCGTTTTGAATTCCTTCAGATCCTTTTCCACCGGCCGCCAGCTGGCAGACCAGAAATCTCCGGATTCACGGTCCTGCAGATAGACATATCTGCCGGGTTCATCGAACTGGTTGAACATATAGCGGAGAATACGCCCGGCCGCTCCGGACCGGACAAAGCTGTAGCCACCGGCATTCTGCGTCACAATGGCGCCGTATTCCGGGGATCCGAGATAATTCGCCCAGGGCATCGGCGTGCGGGGATCTTCAATAACGTATTCACGCTTTTTCTCATCAAAATAACCGTATCTCATGCTCTGTGATTCCTTTCTGCTTCATTGGCCGATATTGCCTACATGATACACATTTTCCCTGCTTCTGGCAATCGTTCCGCTCTGCATTTTCTTTCCGGAAATTTTTCCCAAATCTTTTCGTGCAGGTCCTTGACATTGTCTTATTTGGGACATATACTTATCATATCTTATAATGTCCATTCTGGTGAAGGAGGGTGATCAGGCGTGGTTTCGTATCTCTTTCAGGATCTTACCGTTTCCCCCGACAGCCTTATTGTTGAAGGATGGCACAAACCTTCCACTCTGACCACCGCCAGCGGTGCCTGGGTCGGTCGTGCCGGATCCGCCATGCTCGACGGCGGTGAGCACCCTTTGAACCCCTTGGAGCAGTATGTATGGTTCTGCATTGAAAGCGGCAGCCTTGACCTGAAATGGAAAGAACTGAGCATTCATCTGGAAAAGAGCGATGCCTGCGTCATTCCCGCCGGAAACGTGCCCGCTGTCATGAGTGTTGCGGAACAGGCCTATGTCATCTGGCTGACCTTTGACGGCCCTCTGGCCGGAAGCGTGGTCCGTCAGATGGGTGCGCTCCTGCATACGCCCATCCGTCAGAAATCCCTTCCCAGCCAGGCCTACCTGGCCAAGCAGATTGTGCAGGTCATGGTCCGCCACAGCGGTACCGACAATGCCACCTATCAGCTTCAGCATCTCATGTACGGGCTTCTTGCCAGCCGCTGGGGACAGCCGGTGGCCATGGACGCCATGCTCAGTCATGAGATCGCCAAAGTGGTTGACGCGCTGCGCGCCGGCCAGTACAAGGACAACTTCTCTCTCCAGCAGATGGCGGACATTTCCCGCATTCCCATGGAGACATTCCGCAAGCGCTTTGTCAGCGAAGTCGGAATGCCGCCTCTGAGCTATGTGCTGTACTGCAAGATGGAGCAGGCCAAGGAACTGCTGCGCGACCGGAACTATACCGTCCGGGAAGCCGGCGCAGAGGTCGGAATGAAGGATCCCTATCATTTCTCCAAGCAGTTCAAGAGCATCGTGGGCATCAGTCCGTCTGCCTTTGTGAAGCAGGCTGCTGAACCGGAAGACAAATAAACAATTGCTCAAAGGAAAACCGGCTGACTCGTGTCAGCCGGTTTTTGCATAAAAAAAGCACTCGAACGGCTCTGAGCCATCCGGGTGCATGTGACGCAGTTCCAGTCACCGATCATCTGGACTTTCCAGACGGTACCGGCAAGGTCGCTGCGGGTCACGCAGATCAGTCATTGTGCAGAACGATCTTTCCATCCTGCACGGCATCCACAGTGGCAAGACTGACCACCCGGACGCCTTCCTCACGCAGCCGTTCTCCGCCGTTCTGGAATCCCTTTTCCACACATACGGCGGCCCCGACCAGTTCCGCACGTGCCTGGCGGATAATACTGATCAGACCTTCCACTGCCTCTCCCTCGGCAAGGAAATCATCTACAATCAGGACCCGGGTTCCTTCCGGAAGATACCTGCGACTCACCCTGATGGTATTGAGCACATTGGTGGTGAAAGAATACACCTGCGCTGTGAGCACATCATCGCCCACATTCACATGTTCACCCTTTTTGGCAAAAATCACAGGGATATTGCCAAACGCCTGAGCCGTGGTCACAGCGGTCACAATACCGCTGGCTTCCACAGTCAGAATGCAGTCCACCTTTTCATCCTTAAAGGCTTCATGGATTTCCTGGCCCATGCGCGTTGCCAGTTCTACATCCACCCGGTGATTCAGAAAACTGTCCACCTTTACGACATCTTTCCCGATTCCGACGCCTTCCTTGCGAATGTAGTCCTTCAGCAGCTCCATGACATTTCCTCCTGAAAATCCGAACATTTGGCGGAAACCGTATAGATTATAGCCGCCTTTTTTCCGTATTTCAAGGGATTTTTTCAACTATTTTCCCACAATTTACGCACAGTATGCCTTTGAATCCGAATGTTGACCAGATTAGACAAATACTGTCAGAAAGAAAAGGGTGCCTGCCGGGCTTTGAGCCGGGCAGACACCCATGTCTTTTACATTCTTTCCGGAGCCTCAATACCAATCAGGTACAGACCGGTCTTCAGCATATCCCGCACCGCTCTGGTCAGGGCAAGACGTGCGCTGCGCACATCCTCCGCCTCATCCAGGATTCTGTGCTCATAATAGAACTTGTTGTATGCCTGAGCCACATCCGTCACAAACCTTGTGATCATGGAGGGCTCATACTTATTGGCCGCTTCCCGGACCGTATCCTGGAACCGGCTCATGAGCCGCAGCAGTGCCTGGGCCTCATCGTCATTCAGGGCTTCAGGATTCCAGGCCGCATTTTCCGCGTCTCCTGCCTTGCGCAGCACGGAACAGCAGCGCGCGTGGGTATACTGGACATAGGGTCCGCTTTCCCCGTCAAAATTCAGGGCGCGATCCCAGTGGAAATCAATATCCTTGATACGGTTGTTGCTCAGATCCGTATAGATCACAGCGCCAATGCCTACC
>CACYNZ010000330.1 GCA_902775835.1 uncultured Eubacteriales bacterium
ACCCGGATCATACCCGAAGAAGACTACAGGGAAAAGTGGGATGCCTGGTGTGATACCATGCAGACTGAAATTGAAAAAAGCAGAAGGTGACAAATCGGGGATGGTCCTTGGACTGGGCAAAGTGTCCGATGGAGTCATGAAAAACCATTATCCAAAAGGGCTGCGGAAAACGCATCTCACATCCGAAGACGAGGCCGGGGAGAATGTATGAGCGGAAAAGAAAGGATATTTGCGGAACTCACGCGTCTCGGAAACATGATATGCCCGGTGTGCGGTAAGAAGACCGGAAGGCTGGGGGACAGCCTTGTCTGTGCGAAGGGACATACGCTCAACGTGAACCGGAAGGGGTATCTGAACCTTCTGAGCCGGAAGATGGACAGTTTCTATGATGAGCTTCTGTTTGACGCGCGCGAGCGGGTCTACGCTTCCGGTATGTACCGGCCGGTGCTGGATGCGGTGCGGTCCGGTATTCCGGCAGGGGAAAAACGCATTCTGGACGCGGGGTGCGGTGAAGGATGGTACCTTGCCAGTCTGCTGGAAAACAGTGATGAACTGATGGGTGCCGGTGTGGACCTGTCGGTTCCGGCAATTGTCCGGGCAGCGCGGCGGGCACACGGAGTGTTTCTGGTCTGCGATCTGAAACGCCTGCCATTTGCCCCCGGGAGCTTTGATGTTGTACTGGATATCCTTACACCGGCTGACTATGCGGCATTTGAACGGGTCCTGAAAAATGAGGGGATGCTGATCAAAGTGTTTCCCGGGCGGGAATATCTGCGTGAGATCCGGGAAGCGCGCGGCATGCCGCTGTATGAGGAAGGCGCTGTGGAGAACTGGCTTGGACAGCATCTTGCTGATGTGCGGATGGAAAGAGTGCATGCTGTGCAGACAGTATCTCCGGAAATCTGGCGGGATCTTGTATATATGACTCCGCTCAATCAGGCTCTGTCACCGGAGGAAAAAGAGGAACTGGCCGGAAGACCCAGGCCGCAGGTAACGCTGGACCTGAATGTAGCCTTTTGCCGCTATGCTTAAGTGATGCGGTCAGGCAGTTTTCCTTCCTGATCTGAGGATTCGGAATTTGGAGGAAATGAAATGGTCCCCCGGATTCTGACAAAGGGCTGAGAGGAGCATTTCATGAAAAGGATTCTATGCATGGTAATCGTGGTGCTCATGGCCGCAGCCGTGCGGCCGGCCGCAGGTTCCGGAAACGCTCCGGCCAGTCCGCGGCTGTCCGGGGATGCGGTTCCTGTAAGACTGACGGCTCCGGTGACGGAAGAAACAGCATATGAAGGCATAAAAAACTACTGCCGGCACGAGTTTGGTCAGGACCTGGGAGAAGAGGAGCTTGATTACAGGCTTGAAATGGGCGAAGAGACAGAATCCTGCTTCCAGGTGATCTTCCGCAGTTATACCGGAGCGATTGTGACCTTTTCCGTAGAAAAATCGGACGGTACAACATGGGTAAACGAGTACGTTCCTGTTCTGGATGTGGAGAATGAGGCCGGTGCCTTCAATCTGTATGACTTCCTGGGAAATGACAGAACAGAGGCCGGTTCTTTTGGGAACAGCAGCAAAGATGCGCCGGAGGGCCGTTTTGTGTTCCGGCCAAAGGTATGTTCTGTCTATCTGGAAGAGCTTTTTGGCAGGACCATGTGCGAAGCATGGTATCGTCTTGTTGATGCGGTCATGGCAGGAGAGGATACTTTTGCCTGTCCGGATCAGCATACCTATGACTGGGTGATGGGCCAGTTTCCAGAGCGCTGTTTTCCGGTTCTGACAGAACTGATTGACCTGGCCTGGGACCGGGAGCATTCCGTTGTGGACGGGGTTGCGGGTTTTACCTGGCTTGTTCCCAGGGAGGAAGCCTCAGAGCGGATCGCAGAGTTTGCGGCGCAGATTGAGGGAATCCTCAATGATGCGCTGGAAGAAAACTATTCCGATTTTGAGAAGGCGCTTGCGCTTTACAATTATTTTCCGCAGCACTACTGGTACGACTTTGATACGTTTGAACGCATGGATCACGAATATGTGGATGAGATCTCGACCATCCGTTTTTTCAATACGGGAAGCGGGGTCTGCCAGGAAATATCCGCTGCCTATTCCTACCTGCTGATGCAGGCAGGTGTGGACGCTACGATTATGATGGGAGAAGGCCATCAGTGGAGCTTTGTCCGCATCAATGGCAAAAACTATCATATTGATCCCACTTTTGTGCTCTCAGACAGCGGTTTTCTTGCCTGGTTCATGATGACAGATGAGCAGCGTGCAGCCACCGGGTACAGCAAAGACCGGTACATCATTGCCTCAAACTATGCACAGGATCATCCGCATCCGGACTGCACGGCAGATGATGATACCTTCCGGCCGCTGTGGGATAAGGTGCTAGGATCGTTTTCTCACGAAGATCATATGATTTACTGCCCTGTGGAGAATGAGAACGGTGGGCGGAGCTGTTTTGAGTTCGACTATGCCGGGTACTGAAGAGAAGAAAACGGATGCTGGAAAGAGAAAAAGAAAACAGGGGCTGTGAAAAAAGTCACAGTCCCATCGGGAAGAAACAAAAAGTGCCTCTGACCTTTGAAAAAAGGCATGGAGGCACTTTTTTTGGTATAATGTTCTTGTGATAAAACAATACCAGAGACAGTATAGTCCAAAGCAGGGAAGATTACCAGTATATATCGCGGATATTTTGGATATTTGCGATCCGGTACTGACATTTGACCAGATCATGGAGGAGATCGGAATAGAACAATACCTGAAGCCAGATACCAATCCATGGCATCTGGGCAGGCCACGGTTCAATCAGGTCAATATGTTAAAAACGGTCTTATTCAGCTTCATGGACATCGGGTATGCATCCTTGAGGGATATAGCAAAGCAATGCAAGGTTAACATACGCTATATGTATCTCATGGATTATGCGCAGCCAAGTTATCGGGCATTCAGCTATTTCATCAATGAAGAAATAGAAGGAAAGATAGATGATATCTTCAAGGGCGTCATGGAGTATATCATCCGAAAAGAGCATGTGGATTTGCAGCATCTGTATATCGACGGGTCCAAATTTGAGGCCAATGCCAACAAATACACCTGGGTATGGAAGAAGGCAACGGAGAAGTCCAGATACAGATTGTTTGAGAAGATCACAAAAGAACTGACAGCAATCAACGAAGAACTGGTGAGCATCGGATTCAAGGTTGAAACGAACACTGAATACACACCGGATTCGCTGGAACGAGTATTGAATCTGTATGCATTTGTAACAAAGGTGGATCCTTCAACATTCAAGCATGGAAAGGGGCAGCGCAAATCAGTCACACAACGCCATTATGAAACGCTGAATTCATATTTACGTAAGCTGAAACAATATGTACGTCAGATTGAAATCTGTGGACCGGATCGGAACAGCTATTCCAAGACAGATCCAAGCGCTACATTCATGCGGATAAAGAAAGATTACATGGGAAATGACCAGTTGCTGCCCGCATATAACATTCAGGTAGGAGTGGCGGACGAGTATATTGTTGTGGCAGATGTATTCCAGCACAGATCGGATATGGACTGTTTTGTTCCGCTAATGGAGAGATTCAACAAGCTGTATGGTTTTTATCCAAAGTATCCGGTGGCTGATGCGGGATATGGTTCCTACAATAATTACCTGTTCTGCCAGGAACACGGAATGGAAAAATACATGAAGTTCACGATGTACAAAAAAGAAACGTCGAATGAGAAGTACCGGGATGATCCTTTCCGTGCTGTGAATTTCAAAAGGGATTCAGATGGCGATTTGATCTGTCCAAACGGAAAGAAATTCAAATTTGCATACAGAAAGCCAATAAAAGGCAACCAATACGGCCGGCAGGAAGAAATATACCAGTGTGAAAACTGCAGCGGATGTCCATATGCCGAGCAGTGCAAGAAAACTGATAAAAACAGAACGATCCGATTGAATGATGAACTGACTTCATTTCACCAGGAGGTTCTGGACAACCTGGAGAGTATCCACGGAGCCCTTCTTCGAATGAACCGATCCATCCAGGCTGAAGGCTGTTTCGGAATCATGAAATATGACAGATGGTACAAAAGAATCGTCAGAAAATGAGATGTAACAAAAGATGAATGCATTCACACACTCGCCTTTTCCAACACTATTTGATATTGAAACAATCAATATCAGAAGTGACCAGACAGGCCTGCTTTTGCAGGCCTGCACTTTTTTCTAAGGTGATCAGAAGAAGCTGCTTTCCATTTGGAATCTTTCTGAAAAATAGCCATTGATATCATCTCTGCAGCTGGGGGAGAGATAGTAATGTGCCTCTTC